>JBGTDB010000357.1:0-2353 GCA_041748515.1 Phycisphaerae bacterium | reverse complement strand
GCGGCTGCATCATCAATACTCGCGCCTTGCGGTGATCCTGCCTGTGGCCGGTTCAATCTCGTTGCTTGGCGACTCGCCCACGGCCGTGTGGGCACCCATGTTGGTCGGGTCTGTCATGTGCGTTCTTCTGGTCGCCGTTGTCGGCTGGACACTTTGGGGCTGGTGGGCGGGCATTCCGGCAGCGGTGGTGGTTTCGCTGCTCCCATACTTCCGAGTCCTCTCGACGGCCGCATATCCTGATGTCTTCGCGTGCCTTTGGTCCACGGCGGCAATTTTGATGGCGCTGCTCGCCGTTCGCAAAAGCGGCTGGATCCGAGTGCTCTTATTGTTCGGTTGCGGGCTGTCGGTGGGACTTGCGGTATCGGCCAAAGTGTTTGCCGCGCCGGTTGTGATACCGATTGCTTATTCGATCTTGTTTGCGACGACTCATTCAGTGGTTGACGGCCACGGCTTTGGTCTTCGCCTGAAGAGCCTTGCGACGATTGTGCTGGGCGGGATTGCGTTCATCATTATTGAAGGGTTGTTCTTTCACTATTCGGCCGGCGATTTCTTCTACACACTCAGGGCGCATCTTCAAGCCACGGGAGTTGAGAACACCGAATCGGCGGCGGTGAGCGCGTCATTCGGGACGCTGGCCTGGGATCGGCTGACAATACTGTTTCGCACCGGTACTTCGGGCTGGGGAATGCTCGGGCTTCTCTTCTGGCCGGTAATAATCGGCTGCATGTTTTTCGGGCGGGGACGACTGATGGCGATCTGGGGGCTGGCCGTCTATCTGGGCGTGGCGTTCATGCCGGTTGCATTTGAGGGGGGCAGTGTGAAAGTGAATCCGGTGTTTCACGGCCGGCACATTCTGACGGCGTGTATTCCGTTTGCGTTATGTTTGTCTTTCCTGGCGGGACAGATTTGCTTTCAGTTGTTCGCGACCGTTCAACAGTGGTTGCGACGCACTGCCGAGATCAACGCGGGCGAGAATGCATCCGGAAACCAGATTCTTGTCAAAGTGAGGCCGTTCGTCGCGACCGCGCTGATCGGGGTTACCCTCGGGGCAGCATATGTTGATCGCCATCAATTGAATGGATTTCGCGATCGAGAGACGAGCCGGATCGGCCGGGCGATTTCGCACATGGTCACGTCGGCCGATTGGGGCGACGATCGGTTGATTTTTGTGCCGGCGTCGATTTATTGGCGCTTTCGCATTCTATTTCCGACCGAGCTCCGCGAGCGGCTGCGCGTGGCCGTGGACGATGCGTCGCCCGAGTGGTGGCGGTATGTGAGCACCGACATTGCTTCGCGCCGCGCGTCGTTGCCTGAACCCGGCGGGTCGTTCCTGCTGGCAACCCCGAAACAACTGTCCGGGGGCTTAGAGCACTGGGATTACGGCGTCGGTCTTCCGCGCCCCGAGTTGAAAGAATGGCAGCGAGAGAATCCGCTGACCGTCGCCGTGCGCGGCGCGAACTTAGCGATTGTCCTGGTCGAAGGCGCGGCGGAAGCTCGTCAGGCGCTCTCATCGCCTCGGGCGATCGCGGCGCTGATCGGCCCGGACGAGGCAAACGCTAGCGACGCTGTTGTAACTTGCGATTGGTGACAATCCCTCCAGCCATTCAAATGACGGCGTGAGCTGGCGCACATCGTTCCAGGAATTGAGCGAGGCAGGCTTGCATCGACTTTTGGAATTGCGAAACTCCAGTATCCATCGGTGCATCCGTCGCATCACTCTTCCGGGTTCAAGGTTTGCGGAAACGGAGCGGGCGAGCTACCGGTCGACTTCGCCCATGACCACATCGATGCTGCCGATAATGGCGGGGACGTCGGCCAGGAGGACATCGCGGCAGATGTGGGTAGTAATGGAGAGGTTGCAGAAGCTCGGGCCGCGGGCCTTAACCCGCGAAGGGATGGCCGAGCCGTCGCCGACGACCAGGAATCCAAGCTGGCCGCGGGGGTTTTCGACTTCGACGTAACTCTCGCCGACCGGGAGCTTGAAACCGGTAGACTTGGCGGCGCGGAAATCGCCACCTGGCAGGCGATCGAATGCCTGGCGGATAATGCGCACAGACTGGGTCATCTCGAGCACGCGAATGAAATAGCGGCTCCAGCAGTCACCAAGGACCACGCCGTTGGGAATGCCGTTGGTGCCGCCGTCCTGCCCGATAGGCACGTCGAATTCGTACTGCTCGTAGCCATCGTAGGGAAGCACCTTTCGCAGATCCCAACGGACGCCGCTGGCCCGAAGGCAGGGGCCGGTAAGCCCGAAGGCGACGGCCTCCTCGGCGGAGATGACGCCGACCTGTGCCGTGCGCTTGACGAAAATGTGGTTGAAGCTCAGCAGGTTGTTGTAGTCGTCGATCTTGGG
>JBGTDB010000356.1:0-3443 GCA_041748515.1 Phycisphaerae bacterium | reverse complement strand
GTAGGTTCCCGGCGCAAAGTCGACAAACTCGAAGCCACCGTCGCCGCGTGTCAGCAGGGCGAACGGATGGGGCAATACGACAATCCAGGCCGTCATCCAGGGGAACTCCGGCGAGTGAACCTTGAATGGCGGCTCTTCCTGAAAATTCATGATCATCTGCATACCCGGTTTGGGGATGCTGATGCGCCGTGGGCGGTCTTTGGTGTTTTCAACGTGAAAGGCCTGAGGAAATGGATCCTCATTGCGGACGAGTAATCCCTGGCCCTCCTGTAGAATCGTAATATGGGGCTCATACCGGCAACCCTTAGCGAATAGCAACTGCTGAGGGGGCGGCTCGGCCGTTCGGAAATCGACCGGGCCGTCCTTTATCCACACAACCACATTGCTTAGCGTCGGCGGCCTCGTACCGTTAACAATGACGCTTTCATTTATGATTGGCTGATAAGGCTTACAAAGGGTCCCGTCCACCTCCTCGAATGGCTTTTGATGAAATTCCTTGGGGTCGCCCTTAAAGACAACTTTGCCGGCGATGGTAACAACGTCGGCCTTGGAGACTTGCGCATCTGCCTGAACGCGAGGGGCTGTTCCAAGGGCGCAGCCCAGAACGACCATGATCACGATTCGCACGGAAATCCCTCCAATCAATTGGCTGAGCCTAACCGCCACCGGCCAACAGTATGCCCGAACAGTCCACGGCAAACGGGGGCCGCCTCGAAGTTCGCGGCGCCGATGGCGTCCCTTCAGAACTTGTATCGGAGTGGGGTCGAAGCTTCAAGTCCGGCCGGTTTCGGCGTAAGCTACCCCCGCCTTTGATACACCGGCCGCGTCGGGCCGCCCGGCAATGCCGGCTTGAATCAGGGCCGGCCCGGCTCGGTCAGGATGCCCGGCCGATCGTGTCGGAATATCGCTGGAATACGCTTGGGAACTGAGATGAACAAATCCGCTGCAATGGCAACCATGGGCCTGGAACAACGCATTGCCGACGCGAGAGCCCGTCTGGACGAGCAGGCGCGTGAGATTGTGGCGTGGCATTTCGATCCGAATGCGGGATGTCCATTCTGGCTCGATTACGCCAAGTCGCTGGGCTGGGATCCGCGAAAAGAGGTTCATTGCTACGCCGATCTCGACAAGTTCCCGCCTTTTCAGGACGAGTGGCTTCGCGGCGGACCGGTACGCCGCTGGGTGCCCAAGGCCTACGCCGACCGGCCAATTTACACGTTTGAAACAGGAGGCAGCACCGGCGTGCCCAAGTCACGAATCAACATCGACGACTTTCGCATCGATTACGAGCTTTTCAGCGCGACTCTCGGCGACCAGGGATTTCCACGCGGGGGCGATTGGCTGATGCTCGGTCCGACCGGTCCGCGGCGGCTGCGGCTGGCCGTCGAGCATTTGTGCCAGTTTCGCGGCGGGATTTGCTTTCACGTCGATCTCGATCCGCGATGGGTGGTCAAGCTGGTCAAGTCGAACCGTATGCAACTGATGGCGGAATATCGTGATCACGTCATCAACCAGGGCCTGACGCTGCTTCGGGCTCACGAGAACATTCAATGTCTTTTCACGACTCCAAAATTGCTGGAGGCGATCTGTGAGCGCGTCTCGCTCGTTCGCATGGGCATCAAGGGCGTGTTCTGCGGCGGAACGCAGCTTACCGCCCAGTTCCACCGGTTCGCCCGCGAGGAATTGCTGGAGGGGAAAATCGAGTTCGTGCCAACCTATGGCAACACCCTGATGGGGCTGGCGTGTCACAAGCCGTTTGATCCGGCCGACAACTACAGCGTCATTTATCACCCGCCCAGCCCGCGGGCGATGATCGAGGTGGTCGATCCGCACCACGAGCCGACTGCCGGCAACCCCAGCCCGCTCGTCGAGTTCGGGCAGGTTGGCCGAGCCCGACTGACCACGCTGACCAAGGAGTTCTTCATGCCCCGTTTCCTGGAGCGAGACGAAGGCGTCCGCCACCCGCCCTGCGAAGCCTACCCGTGGGACGGCATCGGCGACGTCCGCCCCTTCTCCGGCTTCGCCGTGCCTATTGTCGAGGGCGTGTATTAGCGTCCCGCAGGCCTCAGCTCGCGTGGATTTCTCCCTCAACTCGGTTCCCGCGTTACAGAGTCCTTCACACCGGAGGCCAATTCGCAAAATTTGGACTGCGTAAACGGATATAGTTGACCACCGAACTCGTCCGATAGGGCAAGCGAGCGAATGAGTTCTTGGACCTCCGCGAGATCGCGCAGTCGTTCGGAGTTGGTCATGCCCGACGCGAGTTTGGGTTCGATGAGCTTCGGCAGGGAAACGTAGGTGATGCCGTCGATTTCGACCTCAACATCGGCTGGGTCGGGAAATGCCACCGGCTTGGGCTTTCCATCGCCCGGGTACTCGCCGGTCACAATGAATTTAACGCGAACACCGGTGTTGGCGTCTCGAAGGTATTAGCTGCCTTCAAACAGTTGACGGTAACCCAATCCGATCAGTTTGTCGTGGATTTGATTCAGCCCGTCGGACGTAACGAGCAAGTCCACGTCTTCGGTGGTTCTGCGGTAACCGTGGGCCATCAGGGCCATACCGCCCGCCACGGCGTATGGGATGCCAAGTTCCCTGAGCCGCCGGGTGATTTCGAACAACGTCGAATATACGGGGTCGGATTGCATGAAAAATCTGGATGCCTCCTTCGCGGCTGAAGCGCCGCCCCGGCGGACGGTGGTTTCGTAGGGTTCGATCATGTACAATAATTACAGCGATAGGCCTTGGGGCCGCGAATGAGCAGTAGTGAACAGACACCGGAGTTTAGGGCGTGATCCAACGAATCGTCGAGGGCGTTGATTGGCGCGAATACATCGTGTGCGACGCGGGCATCCTGGGCGGAAAGCCGACGCTCAAGGGCACGCGACTATCCGTTGAATTCGTGTTGGGGTTGTTAGCGGCAGGTTGGAATCGGAACGAGCTTGCCGAAGATTATCCGAATCTAACCGATGAGCGTATTCGCGCAGTCTTCTCCTATGCTGCCGAGACGTTTCGTGAAGACGGATTTCATCTGATTCCAACGGCGGCGCAAAAGTGACCTATCGTATTCTTGCAGATGAAAACTTCCCTTCAAGTATCGCCCATTGGTTGGCTAAGCGCGGCCACGACGTGATACATGTGGCAACCTCTCACTCCGGAGTTTCAGATGAGCAATTGCTGGCGCTTGCTCAGGTCGAAAAGCGCGTCTTACTTACGTTCGATCATGGGTTCGGACAATTGGTCTTCCGGTACGGATTGAACCTACCAGGTCTAGTGTTTTTCCGATTCGGGGAGAGGTCGCGCGGACTAATCCATCTCCTGCTTCGAGGATTCTTTGAATCCGCTCCGAAACTCGAGGGCTTCTTCACGGTCGTTCGGCCGGGTTACGTCCGCCAAACACTGTTGCCCAGGTAACATCATGCTCCACATTCCCATCCTTCGAC
>JBGTDB010000355.1:0-13146 GCA_041748515.1 Phycisphaerae bacterium | reverse complement strand
GATGAAGCTGGCACAACAATGGTGACGGAAAGAATTGACGAGGACACCTATCGGGTTTCCGCCGACCTGGGCATCGCCGCATGGGGCGACGGGCTCGGCATCGAAGAAGTCGATCGGCGGGCCAATACCGTGGGCGGCCTGATTCTGGCCCGGCTGGGCCGGCTGCCGCGCGTGGGCGAATCCGTGCGCATTCGAAATCTCAGACTTACCGTCGAGTCCATGCAGCGACATCGCATCGAACGCGTGCTGATTCGCCGAATGAGCGGGCATCGCCCCCGCATAGAGGATAGCGCGACATGAGTTGGGTGCTGGTTGCGATCATCATCGCCGTTGGATTGCTGCTATCCGGGCTCTTTTCCGGCAGCGAGATCGGACTGTACCGCCTAAACCGGCTGCGCCTTCAGCTCGCCCGACAGCAGAACGATCCCGCCGCCGGGAAGCTCGAAAAATGGGTTAAGGACGAACAGAGCGCACTGTCCGCCATTCTCATCAGCAACAACGTGATGAACTACGCCACAACGTCCGCCGTCGCTTTCCTGTTCGCGGAACTCCTCCGACTCGGCGACGTGGACGCGCAAATCTACACCATGGTGCTGGTGACCCCGACCGTTTTCGTCTTCGGTGAGGTTGTTCCCAAGAACCTGTTTCATCGGCACGCCGACACTCTGATGAAGCGCGTGGTGTGGGTGCTGCTGCCCGCTCAGTGGATGCTTAGGGTCAGCGGCGCGATTTGGCTCCTGAATCGCATTGCCGACCTCCTGAATCGCCTCGTGGGCTCGACGGTTGCGGATCCGAACCTTATCGCCCCAAAACGCCGGGTCGCGGCCATGCTTCAGGAGGCCCTGGCGGGAGAAAAGCACGGCGAGTGGCAGGCGGACGTGATCGACAGGGTCGTTCTGCTCTCTGAGACGCCCCTTCGCGCCATTATGATTCCGGCCCGTAGCGTGGCCGTCATTGCCGCATCGGCCAATCGCGCCGAGCTGATACGCATCGCCCGGGAAACCGGCTTCGCCAGGCTTCCCGTTCACGGCCGGCAAAGAACTGAGATCACCGGACTGGTCAAAATCGACGACCTGCTCCGCAGGGACGACTGGACGCAGGTCGGGCAATGTGCCGAGCCCGCGTCGCAGCTCCAGCCCGGTGAGACCGTCCTTACGGCCATTACGCGATTGCGGCTCGAGCGACAGGAGGCCGCCATCATCACCAACGCCGCAGGACGCATGATCGGGCTTACTACGTTGCGAGACCTTCTTCAGGAAGTCGTCGGCGAAGGCGCTCCCGCTTGATCCAAACGTTACAGATTCCGAGGCCGTTGACCGGATAGGCGGTCGATGGTTATGTTGTGTTGCGGAGGGGCATCCATGAGCGCTACTTCGACGATTCTGACGGAAGATCTTTCTGCATTGACGCTGGCCGATTTCTTGAGCCGAGTCGCCGATCGAACGCCGACGCCCGGCGGCGGGAGCGTGACGGGCGTTGCCGGCGCGTTGGGCTGCGCACTCGCATCAATGGTCGCGGCTTATTCCGTTCGGCGCGACACCGACCCCGGAGCGAGAGAAGTTATCGAACACTCCGGCCTCCAGTTGCGCCGCTGTGAGCAGATATTACAAGCGCTCGTCACCCAGGATGCAGTAGCCTACGAGAAGTTGAATGCCGCCGGAAAGGCCCGGCGTGAATCACCTGGCAATCCGGCCGTCGAAGGCGAATACGCCCAGGCTGTCTTTGAGGCCATCGCGGTGCCGATGGAAATGGCGGCCGTCGCGTCCAACGCACTCGCCGCGATCGACGGATTCAAACATGTCGCCAACCGGTTTCTGCTGAGCGATCTGGCCATCGCCGCCTCGCTTGCCAACCTGACCGCCAGCGCCGCCCGATCGACCATTCAGGCCAACGCCCGGGAAATCACCGACAAACAGCCAAGCCCATTCCAAATATCCGATGCCCCCCGGCAGAGCCGGATTAAGGGGGGCGGTGCCCCCCGGCAAAGCCGGTTGGAGACCGGCGACCCCCCTTCCCGTCGGGAAAGCCTGCTGGCCGATATTGACCGAATTCTGTTGCACTGCGCGAGCCGCCATTCGTCCATCGACGCCTTCATCGTACGAAACCTTTCTGACAGCGACTGATCGCCAGAACGCAACCCCCCGGCGGAGCCGGTTTAAGGGGGCGGTGCCCCCCGCGGAGCCGGTTTAAGGGGGGCGATGCCCTCCGGTCGATAATCCTCTCGATGGAAAGCAAGACGGACCGCACATTTGAAATCGAAGACTGCGGCCATGGTGACAGGACCAAGGGGGCGGCCCACCGGCAGAGCCGGTTTGATGGGGGCGATGCCCCCCGGCCCTGGCTGGGGATCCGCTTTGATTGCTGTGGCGTCTATACCCGAATCTATCGGAACCCGGCCGGCACCGCCTACCAGGGCCGATGCCCCCGCTGCCTGAGAACAATCACCCTCCGCGTCGGCCCTGATGGAACCACCGCCCGCTTTTTCGCAGCGGATTAGGCCATTTTCAACCCATTTCGGGCGAGTCGCTCGGCCCCGGCCCCGCCCCCTTTTCCGAGACGCTGCCTTCTGGAACCCTTTACATATAGGCATTTGCCTATATAATATCCGCCCATGCAGGGCGAATGCATGGACGTTTTTCAGCTTCTGGCCGACCCGACCCGACGCCGCATCATTCAGATACTGGCCGAGGGCGAACGGGCGGTCATGGACCTGGTCAGCGCATTTGACATCAGTCAGCCGTCCATCTCGCAGCAGCTTCGCGTTCTGCGGGAGGGCGGATTGGTTTCCGCCCGGAAAGAAGGTCGCCGCCGAATCTATGAGTTGGACGCACGGCGACTCAAGGAAGCGGCGGACTGGATCGCGGCATACGAGAAGTTCTGGGATGACAAACTGGATCGGTTGGGGAGCTACCTCGACGCACAAGCCCCTCGGCCGAAGTAGTCTTGCGCACCCTGACCGAGACATAGGGTTCGGCCTGCGCAGATTCCGGGCTATTGAATACGACGCGGGCTCGGCCCGCACCACACCGGCATCGCCGGTCTTCAGGAGCGTTGAATGTTCGACACTATCCGCAAAGAGGCGTTTTACCAGCATCCGCCGCAGAAAGTGTGGGTGGCGATCACGGACCGACGGGCCCTGGCCGAGTGGCTCATGCCCAACGACTTCGAGCCGGTTGTGGGTCACAAGTTCCGCTTCCAGGTGGACCCGATGCCCGGCTGCGGATCGGTAACCGAATGCGAAGTGCTCGCCGTCGAGCCGCCCCGGCGCCTCGTTTACAGTTGGTGTGCCGTTCCCAAGAACCCGCAGGCCGCTCGTCCGAAGCCGTCCACTGTCACCTGGACGCTGCATTCGGAGGGCGGCGGCACGCGACTGGTCTTTGAGCACACCGGGCTGACCGAGGCGTTCCCCTGGTGGCAGCGGCTCATGCTTCGATTCGGCTGGGGCACGATGGTCAAGCGCTGGATTCCCAAGGTGGCCGGTAACGTGTCAGCCGATGGCACGTTTACGCCCGGTGCGATACCAATGGCCAAGCGTTGTTATAAATTCAACACGATTCCCGAACATCTGACTCGGTGATTTGTCCTCCTCAACCCCTGGCATCCTTATGGAGAAATAGAATGGGCCGAATTGTTGTGAGTGCCCTTATCGGGTACCTGGTCATTTTCGTATTTGTTTTCGGCAGTTTTTCCATCGCCTATCTCGCTATGGACGGATCGGGCGTTTCTCCCGAATACGTATGATGTGTCCGATTTATGGATCGCCGTCAGCCTTGTACTCGGCTTTGTTGCCGCCGCAATCGGCGGAAAGGTCAGCGCTGCGATTGCCAGAAATCGCAAAGGACCTTTCGCCCTCGCCGGAATCGTCTTCGTGCTCGGGATAGTGATGGCAGCGTGTGTCGCCCTTGCCCCGGAGCAAGCATCCGTCGAACGCACGGCCGATGTTAGCAACCTCGACGCCATGCAGAAAGCGGTCCAGCCCCTCTGGGTAGCCATCCTCAATCCGGTTCTTGGCGTCGTGGGCGTTCTGCTGGGGGCGAGCCTTGGTCGGCACGCAGACTGCCGATGACTCAACCTGCCTGACTCCTCAGTGTGAGGAATGGGGCGTGATCGAGCAAGAAAAAAATGGAAATTGCCATTGACCGGCGACGTGAACCAGGCCGAATTTCCGAACCCTCCGGCGAAATTCCAAAGGCGGACCGCCCGTCACTTGCCTTCGACTGCATTTGTTCCGTTGTGTAGACAGGTATGAATGCCACTCGAAGGGGGCGGAGCCTGAATCTAATGGGCAGAGGCGGACTTGAACCGCCGACACACGGATTTTCAGTCCGTTGCTCTACCAACTGAGCTACCTGCCCGAAAGCCTTAACCGGCCCCCATACATCCCCTGGCGAAAGGCTCTCGCCGGGTTCAATGCCTCGCTACGACGGGCCAATTGGTCGGAAGCTTAGGTCGCATATTCGGCCCGGTCAAGCCGCGCACGCACATGGTGCATGGCGCATTTGCCAAAGTAAAGGACAACAGAGCCGTGATCGGCGAACCGGAGCGACGGTGCTATTCCGCGTCCTTTGGCATCCGTTTCCATGACCACTGAGAACCCTGAAGCTTGCCGTCTCTCATTCCCTCGATCCGGGCGTGAAGCACCTCGCCGTCCATCCAATAAATGATGCGCTGCGGAAAGTCGTGCTCCGGATTCTCAAACACGACGCGTCGATCGGCCGACTCGATTAAAGCAAATGGCGTGGGTGGATGACGGCCTTTTGGCGCAGCGTAATAGACGATGCCTTTGTCGGTTTTTTCGATGCGAAGAAACTCAAAGAACACTGTCCGCTCACCGGCAATGGTCCGAGAAACGCCCAGCAACGTATTCCCCGCGGGTTTGGTCCAGTGCTCCTCTGACCGTCGGCCGGAAGAATCCGAAACCCAACTTCCGCTCATCCAGGCCAGGTCCGCGACTTCGACCAATTCAACTGACTTTGGCGAGTCCGAAGATGAGGACTTGTTTTCGTGAAAATCCTGCAAAGCAGGCGGAAACAAGAGGGCCAGGCAGTAAAGCTGAATCAGCATGGACAATCTCCCAGGTGTTGCTTCATCGTTACCTCGCGGCAACCTCTTGATCGCCGCCACGGGTTGAATCCAACCAGCAGAATAATAGTTCGGACAATACCGGGTTGCCAATCAAACTGATCCGAGAATGTTCCTTTCAACCGGCGGAGGAGTGCAGAAACAAGTGTCTTTCAATACGGCAATAAAAGAGCCCGACGGATAGCGCCTTTAAGCGCCACCCGCCGGGCTGGAACTCACTTCATATGGCAGGACCAGCGTTACAACCGCTTAGCCCGGCCTGTTCCACGGTGCCGAATGGCGCACCGCAGATTCTAATCACATCGAGATTACTAATCCTCGACGCAACCGTCCTCGTCGGCACCCTTGGCATCGGGATCACAAATCTCGCCATCGCCGCAATTCGCATCGACCGGCGTATTGACGCACTCACCGGTGGCGCCGTTGCAACGAGTCTCGGTGCAATCGAAGTCGTCCTCGCCGTCGAAACCAACACACTCGGCGTTAGCTTCACATTCCACACAGACAGCGGCGTCATCGCCTTCGTCACAAAGCTGCGGATCGCAGGGATTGGTCTCATGCACACAGCCGTCTGCATCGGCATCCGGATGTTCCGGATCGCAGTAGTCGTCGTCCGTGCAGAACAAGTCATCGTCGCACAAAGCGTCGTTCGGCGTGCTGGTGCAAACGCCGGTGGCGCCGTTGCAGGCGTCGGTCGTGCAGGCGATGCCGTCGTTGCAATTGGCATTAGCCTCGCACTTGTCGCAGGCGTTCGTCGTTTCGTTGCAGATCAACCGCGAGCCATCCGGAACTTCGACCGTGGTGTCGTCGGAAGCATCAATGTCGCAGCTTAGGCCCGCAATGACAACGTCACAGGCACACGGATCGCCGGCATAAACGCAGCCTTCGCCATCCGCGTCGTCGTCTTCCGGATCGCAGGTACCTTCGCCCGTGCAGAACGAACCATCGTCGCATTCGTCATCGTCCGGATCGTTCGAGCATGAACCGTCGTCCTCACAGATATCTTCCGTGCATGGAACACCGTCATCGCACTCGGAGTTGGTCTCGCACCCGCGACATGAATCAGTGCTTTCGACGCAGATCGGCTCCTCGCCTTCACAAGGATTGCCCTCACGAACGCAGCCGGTTCCGGCTTCGGCGTCGTCACTATCCGGCTCGCAAACCGCGTCGCCCGTGCAGAACAGACCGTCGTCACAGGCCGCGTTCACCAGCGTGTAAACACATACGCCGGTGCTTAGCTGACACGTGTCGGTGCTGCACGAAGCGCCGTCATTGCAATCCGCGTTCGAGGTACAAACGATGGCCGTACAATTGCCGGTCGTCGCGTTGCACGACTGACCCTGCGGGCAGGTGACGGCCGCATTGACGCAAGCGCCGTCATCGCAGGTATCCGTAGTGCAGGCATTGTTGTCGTTGCACTCGGCATTGGTCGTGCAGCCCGCGACGCACTCGCCTGTTTCCAAGTCGCAACGCTCGCCCGACGGACAGGTCACCGGCGTATGCGTGCAAGCGTCCGTGTCTTCATTGCACGAATCGGTTGTGCAAAGGTTTTCATCGTCACAAGGATCTGTGCCGTCCTCGCAGAAACCGTCGTCCCCGCAAGTCTCTTCGCCATTGCAGTACAGACCATCGTCGCAATCGGCGTTGGTATCGCAAGGATCTCGGCAGACATTGGCGTCCTCATCGCACCCCTGATTCTCGTCACACGGATTTCCGCTGGACGAGCAGGTATCGGTTTCTTCATTGCAGCTTTCGGTGCCATTGCAGAAAAGCCCGTCGTCCGGACAAGCCGGCGTGCCGGCGGCGCACTGCCCTGCAACGCAGGTTTCTACTCCGTTGCAGAACAAATCGTCGTCGCAGTCATCATTGTTGGCACAAACGTCGCAACGATCCGCCGTTTCATTGCAAATTTCGCCTGCATCGCAGGGATTTCCGGCCTGGCCGCATCGACCGTTGGCCGCGCAGACAGCAGGGCCCGTGCAGAAAAGGCCGTCATCATGCTCAGCACAGTCGGCGCTGGTTTCGCAACGCGGCCCAACAGGACAACCCCGCAAATTGAACGCGGCCATCGACAGGCCGACGACGGCCAGCAGGGAACAAAGCCCGCCGACTCGGGTTACGCGTCGCACCAACGTGCGCGCCAAAGGGTCACTAAACAATTTCGAATTGGACATTCTGGTTAACCTCCAATGGATTAGACTGTGGCGTGACCATGTCACACGCTGATGTTCGACAAACATTCCGCCCTGAAACAAATACAACCAAAATCCGCCAACCCTTGGACGCTGAAGTCGTTCGCAACTTCGGCACCGCGAATCACGGACACAAAATTAATCCAAACCTCGCCTTCTGGCGGCAAGACAACCCGCGGAAGGCCTAAGTTTTCTCACCGGATCAGTGGGCTCCATTCGATCGGGAACACGCGCCAGTTCCCAAACGACGCCGCACTATTTGCACTACCGGGACGCGAAGCGACGGAACATCGTTGCGCAATCCCCAGCAGAAACCACGGGCGAATTCTAGGTATCGCCGACCGCAAGTCAACAGCCGCACCCACCTGTTTTTTGCAAGAGTACCTCTTCCGTGTTGCAGCCGAGGTCCGTTGGGCAGGCCCAGCGCGCTACCCAGACCGCTGGGGTTTGATCGGCCCAAGGCCCTGTCCTGCTTGAGGAAATGCTGTTTCTCAGGCAGTCCCCAGGACTGTGAGAAGTGCGATATTCCACATGAGAAGGCCATTTGAGCGTTGCGGCGCTGCGAATCTCGAGGTCACGCGGTTTGAGGAGGAATTCAACCGGACACTTAGCGAGCGAGACAGCAGGTTAGTCAATTAGCGCGAAACAGGTGAATATCAATACAGGGAAACAGGGTTGCCATTGAACTGTGGTTTTCAGCTTTCCAAGTCAACCGATTTTCCTGATCCTTCTTAAATTACCAATCATTGTCCGATGCCGGGTGGCGAGGCAGATTTCAGAGTTGTAACGACCGCTTCGACAATCTCGTCAGGCTCGGCCATGCGTCCCGGCCCGACGCTCCGGCACGCGAGCCAGCCGGACCCGGGACCGACGAAATGGACGCTCCGCTCCTTTAACGTCGCCATGTTTCTTTGGACGGCAGGGTTGGACCACATCCGGGTGTTCATGGCCGGGGCGAGAATGAGTGGACAACCGGAACTGATGACCAGCGTTGTAACGATGTCGTCCGCAATTCCGTTGGCGATCTTCCCGATCAGGTTCGCGGTTGCGGGAGCCACCAGGAAAGCCGATGCTCGATCGGTGAGTGAGATATGCTGAATATCGCCGGCATCGGGCGATGTCCACTGATCGAGCAACACCGCGCGGCCGGTCAGGGCCTGAAACGTCATAGGTCCGACGAAATGCTGCGCCGCCCGGGTCATGGCGACGGTCACGCCCTCCCCGCGCTGCACAAGGCGGGATACCACCTCGCAAACTTTGTAAGCGGCGATGCCCCCGCCGACCGCCACCAACAACTCCCGGCCGGAGAGATCCCTCGGCATCGGCGGCTCAGACGACGTCTTCATCCTCGGTCGCTTCCTCGACGTATTCCAGTTCGATCTTACCTTCGAGGATTTCCTTGATGACCACTTCCATCTCGGTCATTCCCGCCGGGTCCACCATCGGGCGAGCCCCCTGAAGCAGCTCTAGCCAGCGGCGCTGAATGAGGGCGGTCAGCTTGAACCGCCCACCGATCTTGTCCACGATGTCGTCATGCCTTAAGGCTTCGATCATTGTCGCTCACGCTCCCGTTCTATTATCCCCTTCACTTCGTCGATCGTGCTTTCGAGAATGTTATTGACCACAAAATGCTGATAACAACCGCTGTCTCGTGCGGCCGCGATTTCGCCGTCGGCTTCCGCCAAGCGCCTTTTCAACTGTTCTTCCGCTTCGGTCCGTCGTCCTTCGAGCCGGGCCCGAAGCGATTCCATGTTCGGCGGCATGACGAAAATCCGGACGGACCCCGGCATTTTCTTCGCCACCTGCATGGCCCCCTGTACGTCAATCTCCATGATGACGTCCTTGCCACCGGCCAGGGCACGCTCGACAGGTTCGCGCGGCGTGCCGTAAAAATGCCCCACGTACTCGGCGCTTTCGAGAAACTCGTCGGCCTCTCGGCGGCGTCGAAACTCCGCGTCGCTCACAAACGAATAGCTCTCGCCGTTCCGCTCGCCCTGGCGAGGCGGACGGGTGGTCGCGGAAACGCTCCATACTGCGTCGGCCAGGTTGCTCAGCAACGCTTTGCAGATCGACGTTTTTCCCGCGCCGGATGGGCCGCTGACGACGACAAGTAAGCCCCGGCGACCGGCAATCGACGCCGTGGTCCTACTCGACATTCTGAACCTGCTCCTTCAGGCGGTCCACCAGGCCCTTCATCACCACGACGCTGCGCGCAATCCGCACGTCGTTGCTCTTGGAGCCGATCGTGTTGGCTTCTCGAAGCAGTTCCTGAGCCAAGAAATCCAGGGTTCGGCCAACCTGGTCGCCACGCTCGCAAAGTTCCCCGAACTGCTCCAGATGCGACCGAATCCGACTGAGTTCTTCGCTGATATCGCTTCTCTCCGCATAAACCGCCACTTCGCGAGCCAATGCGTCCGCTTCGAGCTCGAGCTGTGCGGCCTGCATCAGAAGGCCGACTCGATTGCGCAACCGTTCGAAGTATTCCTCAACCACCACCGGAGCCCGGACGGCTATCGAATCGATTTCGGACCGAATCTGGCCGACGATTTCCCTTAAGTCATCCGCCAGCGACCGGCCCTCGACTCGGCGCATCTCAATCAGTGCATCCAACGCCTGGTCGGCAACCCGCGTCACCACTTCAGCGATCCGCGTCCGCGTCTCTTCATCGAACACCGCCGCGTCGGAAACGCCGGGCAACAGGGCAATGGCCGCGAGGTCAATGGTCGGTTGAACGCCTGTCGGAATTTTCGCTTGCGTGAGTTGATCCACATAAGCTTGAACGACAGACATATCCAGCGGCCGCAGCGCCGCCGCCGACTGGCTGCGAATGCGAAGGCTCAGGTTGACGCTGCCGCGGGCGATCCGCCGACGAAGCAATGACTCGAATTCGGCTTCGGCAAATTGCAGAAACTCCGGGATCTTGAGCGAGGTCTTCAGGTATCGATGGTTGACGCTGCGAACCTCGACCGCATAGGCGACGCCCTCTTGGGTCGTTTGCGCCGCCCCATAGCCGGTCATCGAGAGCATCATTTGCCCTGGGGATCCGAAGTATCCTCGGCCTGAGGCTCGGCCGACTGAGGCGCGGGCGTTTCAGATTGCGGATCCTGCGCGCCTTCAAGGGGTTCTTCGATGATCTCGGCGTCGATCGGAATCTCCTGGCCGTCCTCGGTCAGCATTTTGATACTGACGCCGTCAGCGTCGATTCCCTCGTCCAGCGGAAAACGAACCGTGGGCTGTTCGTCCGAGGGGGCCTCGACCGTGGGCGGCGTGGCAATGGCAATGCCGGTCGGTTCAAAGACGAAGTTCCCCACAACCGCCAGCAACAGGAAAAACGCGGCGAGCGAAACCGTGATCCAGGTGAAAACGTCGCCCGTCTTGGCCCCGAACGCCCCGCCGCCACCGCCTCCGCCGAACGCTCCAGCCAACCCGCCGCCGCGCCCGCGCTGCAACAGAATTACGATGATCAAAAACATGCAGGTGCCGACGGTGACGGTCGCAAGCAACCACTGCCCCCACGTCATATTGGCAAGCAAAGCCATCGAGTATCTCTCCAAACTCACAGCCTCCGGCAGGGGCGAATCCCCCGTACCGGCATTGAATACATCGACCTCTAACTGTCTGTGGCAGTCGTTCTCGAACTCTGTGTGGCACCGCCATCCCGGCGGTGGAAACACGGGCGAGACGCCCGTGCCGCATCACTTACCACAGGCTCCTAGCTGCCCTTCTGACCAGCCGCCGAAATGATACCCACAAATTCGTCGGACTCCAAGCTCGCCCCTCCAACCAGCGCCCCGTCAATGTCGGGCTGGTCCAGGAGTCCGACGGCGTTTCCCGCTTTGACGCTGCCGCCGTAAAGGATGCGAATCGATTCGGCGGCCGGCCCGCCCAGAATGGCCGTCAGCCGCCCGCGAATGAAGGAATGGACATCCTGAGCCTGTTCGGGAGTGGCCGTCCGGCCCGTGCCAATGGCCCACACCGGCTCGTAAGCCAGAATCAACCGGTCGGCGTTCAGGTCGCCACCGACGACCTCCGCAATCTGCCGTTCGAGGACCGACTCGGTCTCCCCGCCGTCGCGATCCTCAAGCGTCTCTCCAACGCAATAAATGCACTGGAGCCCTCCGGATTGGACCGCCCTTACTTTTTTTGCGAGTCGGGGGCCATCTTCGTGAAAATGCTGCCGGCGCTCGCTGTGCCCGATGATGACGTGCGTGCAACCGGCATCTTTGAGCATGGGCACGGACACCTCTCCGGTGAACGCGCCCTCAAGGGACTCGTGCGCGTTTTGCGCCCCCAACATGACCGGCGACTCGAGCAGAACCTCGGAAATTGGAAACAGCAGCGGAAACGGCGGACAGAGCAATACCTCCACGCCGAAATTCCCGTGCATTCGGTCCGTCGCATCGCGGATTGCAAGCGCGAGCTCGCGACCGTCAGAAATCGACTTATGCATCTTCCAATTGCCGGCGATGAGTGGCGTTCGCATGGCTATGATCCGATCTTGTCCGTTGTTCAAAGAGCATCAAGGGTACGTTTATCGAATGGCGGTTGCAAATCAGCAAGACCGGCTCGAACGCATGCCGAAGAGTCAACGAACCTGCGATTTCGCGCATCCCATGCTACTTTTGGGCTTTGCGAAGGCCCTGGTCTTGGCTAGAATACAGGCGATGGTGGATTACACTCAGATCATTGTTCGCGACCCGCAGGTTTGCCGTGGCGAACCCGTCATTCGAGGCACGCGCGTTTTGCTGCGCACTATCCTCGCGAGCCTTGCCGAGGGCGACAGTATTGACAACATCCTTCAGTCTTTCCCGACGCTAAGCCGCGAGGATCTGGTTGCGGTCATAGCCTACGCCGCGGCTTCCGTGCAGGAAGACTTGCCTGTAACAGGCATCCCATCCTAAACATGCGAGTCAAGCTCGACGAGAATATCCCGGTTGAGCTCAAGGGAGTACTCGGATCGTTCGGCCAGGAGGTTGAAACTGCGACCGAAGAAGGTCTTGGCGGGGCCTCGGATGAGGCCATTTGGAGTGCCCTCTTGCAGGAAGAACGAATGCTGGTGACTCAGGATCTGGATTTCTCGGATTACCGCAGATTTCAATCCGACAATGCGACCGGCATACTTTTGCCGCGACTTCGGGAGCCAAGCCGACGCGTGCTGATTCAACGCGTTCATCAAATATTCAACACAGAGCAGGTAACTGAGTGGCTTGGCAAGATTGCCGTCGTCACGGACCGAAAGATACGTGTGAGACCCATTGGAAAATAATGGGCTGAATCACGCTGACATAATACCGGCAGGGAAGCCCGCTAATCTCGTATGCCTAGCAGTCCGTGGCGGATGGCTCCGGAGTGAGTGTGGCACCGCCGTCTCGGCGGCGGGAACACGTGCGAGACGTCCGTGCCACACTTTTTACCACTGCCTGCCACGTGTGGCCGTGGAATTCGCTTCATGCTAGACCCTGGTCGAAGATTTCTCCTGGCTTTAATCGGATGCGGGTTTGCTGTCCTATCGCTGTTGGGCATAACCTGGGGGCTGCCCAGCCGGGCCATTGATCCCTTCCTGTTTCCCGACGGCAACGTCTGGTCTGGCGAGAAAATCCATCGACTTTCGGGAGCCGAGGCCAAACTGGCCCCCGACCGCGCGGCCATCACCGGGGCGGACGTCGATGTTGACCCATTACGTCCGGATCTCCAAGGAACGATCCGACTCACCGAAACCGACGAAGACGTGGCCAGGATTCTTCTGCGATACCGGCTCTATACGTTTCAGCCCGACGAAATGATCACCATGATGGCCCTTTCAGGCATGAGGCCCGGAAGGCTCGAGTTTGACCCCCGCCTCTACCAATACGGCGGAATGTTCATTTATCCC
>JBGTDB010000354.1:0-5377 GCA_041748515.1 Phycisphaerae bacterium | reverse complement strand
GGGTGACCCGACGGTGCGGCGCAATGCCGCGCTGGTGCTGGGGATGCTTGGGGAGCCCGGGGCGATTCCCGTGCTCGCCAGGGCGGTGCGGGACGATCCCGATCCCGGCGTGCGATTTCACGCCCTCGAGGCCATGGCCCGATTAGGTAATGCCGAAGCCCGACAGGAGCTGACGTTCATGACTAGCGCCGGCATCGGCTCGGATGAAACGATGGCCCTTCTCGCGCTCGCGGCGACCAAGGATCGGCAATTCGTTGAAACCTATCGCTACAAGCTCGCGACCGCCGCGCACGTGGAAACCAGGCTGGCCGCCGCCAAAGCCCTGGGCATGATCGGACTGGACGAAGGTTTCGACGTTGCGATTCGCGGCTTGATCGAGAATGTCGCGCCCACCGGCAAAGCCGGATCAGACCGGGCTGCGCCCGGCGTCGCGGGTTCAAAGCGATTGGCTCCCGCGGCTCAGAACACCCGGCAAGGCCCGGGATCAACGGGCGACGCTCAAAATGATACGCCTGCCGACCAGATCCTTCGCGCTCGACTGCTGGCCGCGGCGGCGCTCGGGGCCATTGGCCGAATCGAAGCTCTCGGCGATCTCGAAAAACGAATGAACGACAACGCCGACCCCCGTATCCAAATCGCCGCCGCCCGGGCGATCCTGGAGATCGCAAACACGACCCGGCGAAGCCGGGATATACCGGGCGATGCCCGGCGTTGATAACGGGCTCCTTGAATCGCTTTTCCCCGGCGAGTAGCCATGAACGGCGTTGTATTCTCAATTCTCGCCATGATGCTGCTGGCCCTGCAAACGACCGTCGCTCCTCGAGTGGCGATTTATGGGGTCCGCCCGGATTGGTTGCTCGTGCTTGTCGTCTTCCTGGGACTTTACGCCCGGCCGCAACAGGCGGTCATCGCGGCCTGTGCGGTAGGGTTGGCCGCCGACCTGCTGACCCTGGAACGATTCGGACTGCTCGCCGCGACCTACGGACTGGCCGTGGTGTTGGTCGTTACCATTCGAGAGTTCCTATTCAGGTATCGCTCGACAACTCAATTCTTTATGACCTTCGGCGCCGCCGTACTGGCCAATTCAGCATGGTTGATTTATCGATCGGCTGCCTTCGGCCTACCCGGTGACGGCCTGATCCGCGGCGCAGTCATCCATTTATTCCTCCCATCTCTGTACTCCGCGGCGTTTGCCCCGATACTTCACGGTGGATTGCTCAGCGCTGGACGGCTGTTCGGAATCCGCAAGCCGAGATACCGATTCCGTCCCGCCCCCTGACCCCGTGCAAAGCAGGAAGATTCGGCTTCGCCCGGCGAATGAGCAGGCCCCGCTATCGCGGAATTTTGAATCCGTTATTCTGATAGCGATATTCCTTGGGATGGCAGGGATGCCCGAAAAACGCCTTCGAATCCTGTTGATCGTCTTCGCCCTCGCCGGACTTGCGCTGGCCGCCCGTCTCACCCAGATCCAAATCGTGCAGGCCGACTACTACCGCGCCAAGGCCGAGCAATCCGTCATTCTCGCACCCAACGCCCTGCCCTTTGTCCGTGGAAGCATTCTCGACCGTTTCGGAGAGGTTCTCGTCGCCGATCGAGCCTGCTGGGATTTGAAACTGGACTTCGCGGCCATCGCCGCCGATCTGGCGTCCGACGATGTTGTGGAACAAGAATATCGGCAGTTGGCCGCGAACAACCTGCAATTGATGGCCCGGCGGCTGCGGCGCGATCGACGCTATGCCCATCTGCAAACCCGAGAGCTGCTTATTGATGCCTTTCAGGCCGACATGCGCACCATGTGGGGCGATTTCACCTGGTTTTCGGTCATCGCCAACGGTGACGCAGAGACCGACCACCGCGCGACCGCGCGGGAAATCTTCGAACGGATCACGCGGATTCGTCGGGTCGTGGCCGATCGTCGCGGTTTCGACGCTCCCATCGCCGAGGAACGACTTGCCCACACGCTCATTGCCGAGCTTAACGCAGAACAACAAATTCGGGCCCGTGAAATGTTCACCCGCTATCCCTGGGTGCGCATCGAACCGTCGGCATCGCGAGAGTTCCAGGGAAGCAATGTGAATCACGAGCGACCGTCCGGCGAGCCCTTCGCGCACGTCATCGGGCGCGTGGCCAGGGTGACAGCCGAACACCTCGCCGACGATCCCGAGCGCGACAACCCTTTCGGCCGCTACGAACCCGACGAATGGATCGGTATCACCGGCATCGAGGCCGCGGCGGAGCGCGTCCTGCGCGGACGGCGGGGGCGCGTGATTCGGGATAGAGACGGCAAGCTAATCGACGAAATCGAAGCTCTCGATGGTGCCGATGTTCGCTTGACGATTCATGCCGAATTGCAGCGCAAACTCTACGAACTGCTGGAATACGCGGTGCTGGCCAGGCCCGATTCCTCCGGCGGCGCCATCGTCGTGCTCGATGTGCCCACCCGCGAGGTACTCGCACTCGTATCGTACCCGTCCTATGATCCGGCCGAGTTCGCCTGGAGCTATCCCGAGCTGCGCGACGACACCAACCGGCTGCCGCTGCTTTTCCGCGCCGTCGGCACGCGCTACGCCCCCGGCTCGACAATCAAGCCGATGACGTGCCTGGCGGGACTGATCCACGGCGCTATCCAGCCCGAAACGAAAGAACACTGCACCGGCTATTTGTTCGATGACGTTCGTGATGGTTGGCGGTGCTGGGAGATTCATGGCACGGGAATCCGCAAAGCCCACGGCCCCATTGACGTCATCGAGGCCCTCACCGGAAGCTGCAACGTCTTCATGTATCGCCTCAGCGAGCGATTGGGCATCGATCGGCTGACCGCGGCCTTCGACATGGCCGGCGTCGGACGAACTACCGGAATTGGATTGCGCGAAGAAGACGTCGGCATCAATCCCACGCCAAGCTGGCTATCCGCCACGCTCAACCGGACGGTAACTCCCGGCCTGCCTCGCCTCTATTCAATGGGCCAGGGTGAAATCGCCATGACCCCGCTCCAGGTCGCCAACCTGATGGCCACCTACGCCAGCGGGCGATGGCGTCCCGTGCGATTGTTTGCGGAGAACACTCCCGGCGAAGCCGCACTATACCGGGCAATGCCCGGGGGATTCGGAACCGAAGAAAATGCTTCTCCGGAATGGCGTTTGCCCGGCTCGCCCGCCGCGTGGAACGCCATTCGCCGCGGGATATTCGGGGTCACCAATGATCCCACCGGCACGGCTTACAAGTATGCCCACTTCGAGCGAGATGGATGGGTTCTGTCGGGCAAGACCGGCAGCGCTACGGCCCATCCCTGGCCGACCGCCTATCGCATTGCATACCGCGACGATTTCGGTCAAGAACGGGTTGCGATCGTGCGTGCGGGGGCCAAAGGCCCGGCCATTGAGCGATTCAAATATGAAAATCCCGGCGTGGCGTTCGATGCGGAGTCGGTCGAAGTCGCCGCCCGCTGGCCGAAAAACCCACCGGCCGAAGGGGCGAATCACGCCCATGCCTGGTTCGGCGGATACCTCCAACGCGTGCAGAAGAGCGGCGGGACAGGATCGCCCCCCGGCCAAGCCGGGTTTACGGGGGCTATGCCCCCCGCCGCCACTCAGCCCGACTTCTTGCGCGAGCCGCGAATTGCCTTCTCCGTGTTGATCGAATTCGGCGGCAGCGGCGGCCAGACCAGCGGCCCCCTGGCAAAGGACGTGTCATCCGCGCTCCTCGACGTGCTCGGCCCCAACCTTGACCCCGACCACAGGGAAATGACGGATGTCACCCAATAGCTTCGACATTCCGGACTCCCGGTTCACCCTGACCTATCCGGGTTGGATCATTGCCGGAGCGATACTTGTTCTCACGCTACTAGGCATCGCCAGCATTTACGTAACGGACACGCACTATGTAGCCGGTCATGACGGCGCCGCCAATGCGATGAAGCAGGCCGTTCGCGTTATTGTCGCCTTGGGCGTTGCAATATTCGTGGTTCGAGTCGGCTATCAACAGTCCGGCCGATATGCCTACCTGATCTTTGCGGCGTCCGTCGCTTTGCTTCTCCCGCTGCTTGTCGCCAAACTGACCGGCCAGTCCTTCGGCGGACTGATTACCCCGCGAAACGGCGCCTTCCGCTGGATTCAACTGCCGGGCGCGCTGGTTCAACCGTCCGAGTTCGTCAAACTTGGACTGGTTGTCGCCCTGGCCTGGTATCTGCGATACCGCAAGAATTACCGGCGCTTCGCCGGGCTCTTGCTTCCGTGCGCGGTCTCGCTGGTTCCATTGGCTTTGATACTCATGCAGCCGGACCTTGGAACGGCACTGCTGCTGGCCCCGGTGCTTTTTGTCATGCTCTTCGTGGCCGGGGCCCGCGTGGGCCACCTGGCCATACTCGTCATCGCCGCCGCAGCCGCCGTTCCCTTCGCGTGGCAACACGCGCCTGACTATCAGCGCCTGCGCGTCACGTCGTTGCTGTTACAGTCCGAATCGCTCCGCCGGTTAGTGATCGAGAACCCGGAAAAATACGAAGGTATCGCCACACGGCGTCAGGCGCTCGAATGGTCGGCCAGTGCCGGCTACCAGCTTGTCCATTCGAAAAACGCCATCGGCAGTGGAGGGCTCTGGGGGCAGGGGTGGGGCAACGGCGTCTACGTCGAGAATCCGTTGCTGCCCGACCGCCACAACGACTTCATCTTCGCCCTCGTCGCCCATCAATGGGGACTGGCCGGTTCGGCGCTAATGCTTCTCTGCTATGCGGTGATCGTCGCCGCCGGAACGCGCATCGCCTCGCAAACCGCCGAACCCTTCGCCAGACTGCTGGCCGCGGGCGTGGTCACGCTGATCGCGTGCCAGGTCATCATCAACGTGGGCATGGCCGTCGGGCTATTGCCCATTACCGGCATGACATTGCCGTTCGTCTCCTACGGCGGCAGCAGCCTGCTGGTCAGCTTCGTCGCCGCGGCCCTGCTAGTCAGCATCTCCCAGCATCGACCATACTTACTCACGAGAGATCCATTCGTGTTCAAGCGCGAACATCACGAAGACCTGCACGAAACCCGCCCACGGATGGCAGCGGGCGTCGATCGAGCGACGATGGCATGACAGGCTCGGGTGGACTGGTTGCGAATCGGAATCCTTTGAAACGGCCGTATTCGGCTTTTGCCTATTTGGACGTTCGGGGAGCCAAGGTTGCCGGCATGGGCGGCACCAGCGCAGGCCTTCCTGGTTCAAGCACGTACCGCTGATAGTACGCCAGCACCAAACAGGTCAGGGGAATGGCCAGCAGAATGCCGAGGAAGCCCAGCAGCTTACCCCAGATGAAGATGCCCAGCAGAATCGCGACTGGTCGCAGCCCCGTGGCCTGACCCATGATGCGGGGAGTGATGATGGCGTCCTGAATCAATTG
>JBGTDB010000353.1:0-3414 GCA_041748515.1 Phycisphaerae bacterium | reverse complement strand
AGCTCGAACTCCGCGCCGGGCTTCAATGTCGAGGGCGACAAGACCGGTTTTGCTGTGAGCGATTCGCTTTCTTTTTTCGGCAGAGCCCGTCGAGCCCGGCGGAATATCCGTTCATTGTCGGGATCGGCCTTCGCGCTGGCTGGAAGCACGGGGAGTTCGAGAGAAACCCTGGCGTCCTCGCGAATGCAGTTTTCTTTGCAGATGAGATACCGCACATCGGCCGCGAGGCGAACCGTGCCTTCTTCGAACGAAGCGGGGGGAGTGATCTCGACGAGGAACATTGGGTCGCCACCGAGAATATTCGTGACGATATCGCCCGGGCTATAGTGCCGAGTGGGAAGCGGGAACTGCGGTTCCGCGGCATGAAATCCGGGAGGAAGATCCCACTTGAAGACAGGTGGCAAACCGCTGTCGCCGCTGTTTTTCCAATAGATGTGCCAATCCTCTTGAAGTTCGAAATGAACCCCGATTTCAAATGGTTCTCCGGGAACGACGCCGGTTGTGGCCGGCACGAGAGAAAGTTTGGCCTTGGGGCCACCCTGGAGTTGAGCAAGGGCGGAAGAACCGCCGATCGCGATCCAGAGAACGCCAGCCGCCAAGGCCGCGAGTTTCGCATTCGTCATTCAATCACCTTCGTAAACTATAACTGGTCTTGTCTCCGGCCATCGGCGGAGAGCCCAAGTTGAACGGTCTTCGCCGCCGCCTTCATGGATACTCCAAATATAACGGCTCTCGCTCCACCCATTACGCAAACAAGACGCCAGTGACGTACCAGTTGCGCTAACGCGGCGCGTACTCCTTGAGATACGGACGATCGACCCAAGCGGTTTCGTCCGGATTTGCATGAAATCGTGCCGTGGCTAAGTTGTTTGAAGGTCACAAGGCGCCAATCGCCGGGTCCATTGGGACTTCTTGACAGCTTGAAGGATAGAGTTAAAGTGACTTGGTTGCGGCGGCACAGAACGTTGCAATACTTTATTATTGGAATTTTAGATTCAGAATAGCGCCCACCGGGTCAGCTTCTGTGACCTTTGGGATTTGGAGATTATTAGGCCCGCTTCCGGATCGTTCCGCGAGGCGATGGCTTTGACGTTGTGGTTGCTGGATGAGTTTTTGTGACTTTCGGTTCGCAAGGGCCGGAGTCTTGCGTGCAAGCGCGAAACGTTAGCGGCGGAAGACCACTTTAGCAGCGCCTAATCCGGCGCTTTGGATGAGGCTTGCCAGGCACGAGCCGATGGCTTGAAGTCGAAGGCTGAACCTGCGGCGTTTATACGTCAGGTGCGTGGCAAGAACGGGCGGACGGTTAGATGATGGATCGCCTCGAGAGAAACGTAGTACGAGCATAACTGTCCGATTCATCCAGAGAAAGTCTGCCTCCCGGCTGTGTATTCCGGCCTCGTTTCGTTCGATTCCACGTCGGCAGCGCTCCATCCACCAACCATTACTTGTTGTCCCCAGGCTGTCCGCGCCCGTATTGTTTCGCGGAATCGTGTTTCATTCTTTCGAATGAATCGGTTTGGGGACTGGGCTTGGTACTGGACCAGAGCACCCATGATGTCAGTTTTCGCAGCCCACTTGTTAGCCCAAGGCGATGCATCGACGGCCGTTTTTAAATTCGCTCTTGCAGGAGCGGGTGGGGCGGTTGTGGCATTGCTTGCCGGCTATCTCCTTACCCGGTGGCTTGGCAGAAAGCGCCTGGATGAGGCCCGCAACGAGTCTGAGCGACTGATTGCCGAAGCCAAGTCTGAGGCGGAAGTAGTCCGGAAGAACGCTGAGGTTGACGCCAAGGCGGAATTCCTCCGCTCCCAAGAGGCCCTTCGCAAAGAAGCGGATGCCATGCGGGCGGAAATGAAGGAGACGGAAAAGCGTCTGGCGAAGCGGGAAGACAATCTCGAATCCAAGCTGGATACGCTGGTCACGAAAGAGAAAAACCTCGAGCAGGAGGGGAAACGGCAGGCCGCTCGCCTGGAGGAGGTAGTTCGCAAAGAGAAGGAAGCGGAAGACCTAATCACGGAGCGCCGCGAGCAGCTCTTGAGAATCAGCGGAATCAGCGTCGACGAGGCAAAAAAACTTGTGCTTGACGATGTCCGCCACGACGTTGAGCAGGATGCGGCCGTGCTGATCGAAAAGACAGTGTCCTTGGCCAAGGACGAAGCCATGATGCGGTCGCGCGAAATCACCCTGACCGCCATTCAGCGTTATGCCGGCGAGCATACCTGTGAAAGCACGGTTTCAACGGTAGACATTCCAACCGACGAAATGAAGGGTCGGGTGATCGGGCGCGAAGGACGGAACATCCGCGCTTTTGAGAAAGCAACCGGCGTGGATGTTATTGTCGATGATACGCCCGGCGTGGTCGTTGTGAGTGCTTTCGACCCGGTTCGACGGGAGATTGCCCGCCGATCGCTGGAACGGCTGATCTCAGACGGGCGAATCCATCCCGGCCGAATAGAAGAACTGGTCGAGCAGGTCCAGAAGGAAGTCGAAGAAGAAGTCCACGAAACAGGAAAGAAAGCCGCGGTGGAGGCGTCAATCGGCGGACTTCATCGCAAGCAGCTCGAATTGCTTGGCAAACTCAAGTTCCGAACAAGCTACGGCCAGAATGTCCTGCGACACAGCCTGGAAGTCGCATTTCTATGCCAGGCGATTGCCGACGAACTTGGCCTGGATGGGCGGCTGGCCCGGCGGTGCGGGCTGCTGCACGACATCGGGAAGGCGATCGACCACGAAGTCGAAGGAAGTCATCAGAAAATCGGGGCGGATTTCTGCCGGCGTTTCAACGAAAAACCTGAAGTTCTGAATGCGATTGAAGGGCACCACGGGGACATTCCCTCCATCAGTCCGTATACGCCGATCGTCATGGCGGCCGACGCGATCAGCGCCTCGCGGCCGGGCGGGCGGCGCGAGTCTCTCGAACGTTACGTCCAGCGATTGCAGCAACTCGAGGAAATTGCCAAGGGACACAAGGGGGTGCGCGAGGCCTTTGCCATCCAGGCGGGTCGAGAGATTCGCGTGATTGTCGATGCCAAGCGAATTGACGACGCCAACGCGGCGATGATCGCACGCGAGATTGCCCAGCAAGTCGAAGAACAGATGACGTATCCGGGTGAGATCAAAGTCACCGTGCTCCGCGAGGTCCGGGCCGTGGCCACCGCGCGGTAAACGGCAGCGGGCGCGGCTTAGGTCGCCATTCGCCGCGATTGATTAAGCGACGGCTTCTTGTTCCATAACAGGGCTTGTTGCGCCCGCTGCGAAGCACGACATAGTTGACCGGACCTGATGAATATTCGCATCCTTTGCATAGGCGACGTGGTTGGGGCCCCAGGGCGACAGGTTCTTCAGGAGGGCGTGCCCGCCCTGGCGGTCGAACACGGCATCGACTGCACGATCGTCAATGCCGAGAATGCGACGGAC
>JBGTDB010000352.1:0-4181 GCA_041748515.1 Phycisphaerae bacterium | reverse complement strand
CTTCTATCCCCAGCATTGCTCCCAGGAGGCTTTGCGGCGAAAGACAGGTTCGGATGCGGAAAGCGGAGTTTAGAAACGGCGGCCGGTCGGCGAATCCGACCCCCACGGCCGAGGTCTCATACAGCGATGCAAACCCGCCGGCGAAGTCAACGGAAACGTCATCCGAGCCCGCCAACCGCGACGCCGCCCGTTGCAAATACCTCAAGCGGTCGCCCAGGTTCGATCCGATCCCGATGAAAGCGGTAGCGATGCCGTGGTCATTCGTCATGGCCGGAATTGTACGGTGGCCAAGGTGATCTGCCGCCGCCTCATGGCCTACCAACCGATCTGGGCGATTCGGGCAACGGCCTCCGTCGTGCGTGACTCATTCACGGTCAGGGCGAACCGTACATACCCCTCTCCGCCGGGACCGAAGCCGATGCCGGGAATAATGACCACGTTGGCCGCGTCGAGAACCCGCTTGGCCACACTCATCGAATCACGGCCACCTGGACATTTTGCCCAAACATAAAAAGTCGCCTGGGGTGTGGCCACCGTCCAGCCGGCTTCGCGAAGACCGGAAACGAGAATGTCGCGGCGCCGGCGATACGAGTCGAACTGTTCGAGCACCTCCGGCCGATCGATCCCCTCAATCGCCGCGATGGCGGCTTGCTGAACGGCGCCGAATACGCCGGAGTCGATATTGTTCTTGACCTTGGCCAGCGACGCCAATGCCGCGCTGTTTCCGACGGCAAAGCCGACGCGCCAGCCCGTCATGTTGAATGTCTTGGAAAATGAATGGAGCTCGATCGCCACGTTCTTCGCCCCCTCGACCTGGAGAATGCTTGGCGGGGGCTTGGTGCGATCGAAGTAGACTTCGCCGTAGGCGGCGTCCTGAGCGATCAGAATGCCATACTCGCGGGCGAACGCCACGGCCTGCTCAAAAAACTCGAGCGTCGTGCAGGCGGCCGTGGGGTTGTTGGGATAGTTCAGGTACATCAACGCGGCCGCGCGACGGATTTGAAGCGGAATGTCCTCGAAAACCGGAAGCCAGCCGTTGTCCTCTTTCAGCGGCATCGTGTGGCACTTGGCCCCGGCAAAGACCGCCCCGCTGGTATACACCGGATAACCCGGCTCCGGCACGAGTACGACCTCGCCGGAATTCGCGACGGCCGTCGGCAGATGCCCGATCGCCTCCTTGGAACCCAGCAGCGACAGCACCTCGGTCTTTGGATCGAGCGAGACTTCGAATCGTTTTTTGAAATAGGAGGCCGCGGCGGTACGAAACTCGATGGACCCCGCCCCGAGGGCGTATCGATGGTTTTTCGGCTCGCGGACCGCCTCTGCCATGCGATCGACGATGAAGCTGTGTGTCGGCTGATCGGGATCGCCCACGCCAAAATCGATCACGTCGCGCCCGGCTTCGATCGCCTCGCGCTTCCGTCGATCAATCTCGACAAACAGGTAAGGCGGCAGATTGGAAAGTCGATCGGCTTGCAATGGAAAGGCTCCGCGGGGTTCGTGTCAACGTTTAAGCGTGCTGCGCGGCTTTCGTTTCGCGCCGTTCAGCGGTTCCATGCGAGCGATGTGCATAGGATCACAATGGATATTCTCGCCTGCGGGAATTCTCCCCCTCATCGGAGGCTGCGTAATATGGATAACGCGGGCCGTCACGAAAATCATCTCCGGGTGGCGAACATCGTAGGCCGCCCCGTCTGAATGTATATTCAGTAGCCGGGAAATGGACGTCGATCAAGGAGTTCACGAATCTCATTGGGGCTCAACCTATCAAGCGCTCCTGGTAAGAGAAGCCCGCTCTAAGGCGTTCGCCTACCACGGCGGTTGCCTTACCCAACCCTTAGCTCCCGTTGCACCGACCACGGTCCCACATGGCCAACTTCATCGCCAAATCCTTTATTTCAAACTCCGGATCGTCGTACATGCAAATGCGAAAACTCGGAAAAGACCGCTCGCGCAGAAGCTCGGCCCGTTCGCGGCGTCGAATCTGTTAGTTGACCAACCACGTTTCGCCGTCGTCGTAGAGCGCGTTCAGGTCGCCCTCTCCGTTAGCTTCTCTGGCGCGGCGGACCTGTCCGACGACCAGTTCCTCGTAGGTCGGTCGCTCGACGCACCGAAAAACACCCATCGGCTCGGGGAACTCGGGGGCGTGCATGCGGCTGAGAAGGTAAGCCAGGCTCGGCTCGCGCTGCCGCTCGTCGTGGAAGAGCAGATCGTCTTCGGTAATGTCCCCTCCAAGTTCGACGACTTCGGGGTCCATGCCGTTCAGACGTATGCCTTTCTTCTTGTCTTTGCCGAAGATCAGCGGACGGCCGTGCTCGAGGAAAACGGTCGTGTCGTCCTTGGTCTCCTTGCCCGTGGCGTATTCGAAGGCCCCGTCATTAAAGACGTTGCAATTCTGGTAGATCTCGACGAACGCCGTACCCTTGTGTTCCGCGGCCCGCCCCAGGACGTATTCCAGGTGTTTGACGTTCACGTCGATGGATCGGGCGACAAAGGTCGCCTCCGCCCCGACCGCCACCGAAAGCGGATGCAGTGGAAAATCCACCGAGCCCATGGGCGTCGACTTGGTCTTCTTGCCCAATGGCGACGTCGGCGAATACTGCCCCTTTGTCAATCCGTAAATCTGGTTGTTAAAGAGCAAGATTTTCATGTTGATGTTTCGACGGATGGCGTGCAAAAGGTGGTTGCCGCCGATGCTCAGTCCATCGCCGTCACCGGTCACCACCCACACCGTCAGTTCCGGATTGGCCAGCTTGACGCCGGTGGCGATGGCAGGAGCCCGACCATGAATCGAGTGAAATCCATAGGTGCTCAGGTAATAAGGAAATCGGCTGGAGCAGCCAATGCCCGAGACGAACACGGTGTTCTCCCGACTCGCCCCGATCATCGCGAGAACCTTTTTCATTTGGGACAGAATCGAGTAGTCGCCGCAGCCGGGACACCAGCGGACGTCCTGGTCGCTGCCGTAGTCCTTTGCCGTTAATTGAACTGTTGCCGATTCGGCGCTCATTTGTTCTTTCCGTTCGAACCGCGGGAAGGCCCGCTGGTTTCGCCAATCATTTCTTCAATCTTCGCCTGGATTTCCGAGATCAGGAATGGCTTCCCGTAAACCTTCGAAAGCGAAACAGCATCGATCAAGAACTTCGCTCGAATGTGGGCCCAGAGCTGACCCATGTTCATTTCCGGGATCAGGATCCTCTTGAACTGCCGCAATACCTCGCCGGTATTCTTGGGCATCGGATCGAGGTAGCGAAGGTGAGCACAAGAGACTTTGAGTCCGTTCGCCCGGCAGCGATCCACCGCCGATGCGATCGGACCGTACGTACTTCCCCAGCCCAGAACAAGCAGGTCGCCGGATGCGTCGCCATATGTGTCAAGCGGCGGAATGGTTTCAGCGATGTTGTCAATCTTTCGCCGACGCGTGCGAACCATGTGATCGTGATTCTCCGCGTCGTAGCATACGTCGCCGGTTACGTCCTTTTTCTCCAGACCGCCCACCCGATGCTCGAGCCCTGGCGTTCCGGGAATCGCCCAGCCACGGGCCAGTTTCGCGTTGCGCTTGTAGGGCATGAACTTACCGTCTTCAGGCCCCGGAGTTTTCACATGATGGACCGTCAACTTCGGAAGTTTGGAAATATCAGGAAGCAGCCACGGCTCGGCGCCATTGGCCAGATACCCGTCGCTCAACACGATTACCGGACACATGAATTCGATGGCAATGCGGAACGCCTCGACGGCAATATCGAAACAATCGCCCGGTGAATTCGGAGCAATGACGCAGACCGGCGCTTCGCCGTTTCGTCCCCAGATGGCCTGATGCAAGTCGGCTTGTTCGGTCTTGGTCGGAAGACCGGTGCTTGGCCCCCCGCGCTGCACATTAACCACCACCAATGGCAACTCGGCCATGACCGCTAGGCCGATTGCCTCCTGCTTGAGGGCCACGCCCGGGCCGCTTGTACCCGTCACCGCCAAGGCACCGGCGAACGAAGCTCCGATGACCGACGTAATCGCCGCAATCTCATCCTCGGCCTGAAATGTGCGGACGTCGAAATTTTTGTGGCGGGCCAGCTCGTGCAGAATGTCACTGGCCGGCGTGATCGGATAGCTGCCGTAAAAGAGTGGCTTGCCCGCGAGCTTGGCCGCGGTCACCAAACCCATCGCCAGCGCCTCGTTGCCGGTAA
>JBGTDB010000351.1:0-2594 GCA_041748515.1 Phycisphaerae bacterium | reverse complement strand
CGCATTGGCATCAACGCTTTACGAAACGACGCCGTCGCCGCCCTCAGCATCGCCGCCGCTTCCGGTGCGTCATTTATCCGCGTCAACGTCCACACCGGGGTTTACGCCGCAGACCAGGGAATCATCGAGGGCCGGGCCGATCGGTCGCTTCGCTTCCGCAAACAGCTCGGCCTGCGAATCGCGATCCTGGCCGACGTGAACGTCAAACATGCCGTGCCGATTTCGCAGCCGGATGTCGTCCGAGCCGCAAAAGACACGGCCTATCGCGGCCTGGCCGACGGCCTGATTGTCACCGGGTCGGCCACCGGCGAGGCCGCCGACCTGAACGAACTACGCCGCGTTCGCGAGGCCGTCCCCGACCGCCGACTCTTCGTGGGCAGCGGAGCAACCGCCGAGACCGTCCGCGACTTGTTAATGACCGCTTCCGGCGTGATCGTCGGCAGCGGAATCAAGAAGGGCGGCGACACTTTTGCCCCGATCGACCCCGACATGGCCCGAGCCTTCGCCAGAGCCGCCGGACGATGAAGCGAGCAACGGCAGACTGTTGAAAGGAATCCTGAGCCCGGCCTCACCGGCGAAGAGTCGCATCGCAGGAACCGGAGGTTCCCGAAACGGATTGATCGATGCAAGATGTTTCACTGGTTACAATGGTGGCCGCCGCATACACTGCGGCGTGGATTCTGGGTCTACTTACGCAGCGGCTTGGGCTTTCCCCCATCGTTGGCTACGTCGCCGCCGGGGTCGTCCTCGGTCCAAGTACGCCTGGATTCGTCGGCAACATCGAACTCGCCCGGCAGGCTGCGGAACTGGGCGTTATCCTGCTGATGTTCGGCGTCGGTCTCAATTTTCATCTTAAGGATTTAATCGCCGTCCGCTGGATCGCCATCCCCGGTGCTCTTACGCAAAGCCTGATTGCCACGGGCGTGGCCACTTTTGTTTTCTCGCTGCTTGGAGTTCCGGTTCAGTCTGCCGCGATCATGGGCTTAGCCATGGCGGTCTCAAGCACTGTGGTCATGATGCGTTGCCTGACCGACGCCGACCGCATCAGCCTCCCAGAGGGGCACATTGCCATCGGTTGGACGATCGTTGAGGATCTGATAACCGTCGTAATCCTCGTTCTGATTCCCATACTTGGCGCGAGAGCCTTGCCTGCCGTTGCTGGCGAGAATGCCCCCAGCTTGATTGCCTCAATTGCCCTGATGCTGTTCAAGCTGTTCGTGCTGGTCATTGTAGTCCTTTGGGCGGGATCCAAAGTCGTTCCATGGACGATGGTTCGAGTCGCGGCACTTCAAAGTCGCGAGCTGTTCACGCTTACCGTGCTTGTCTTTTCGATCGCCGTCGCCGCCGGTGCTTACACTTTCCTGGGCTCGTCGATGGCCCTTGCCGCATTCCTTGCCGGTCTTGTCGTCGGTCAATCTTCGGTTAGCCATCAGGCCGCTGCCGATGCTCTGCCGTTGCGGGATGCGTTCGCTGTGCTTTTTTTTGTCTCCGTGGGGATGCTCTTCGATCCGGCGTTTCTGTTTAGTAATCCGCTGATGGTCCTGGCAGCTTTGGCGATCGTTCTGGCTGCCAAACCATTGATCGCGCTAACTATCATGTTGTCATTGGGCCATTCGGTTCGGACGGCCATGACCGTTGGAATTGCCCTCGGCCAGATCGGCGAATTCTCCTTCATCCTTTCCGAAGCCGCCCGCCAACATTCGCTCATGCCCGAGGCCGGCCACAACGTCCTGGTCGCCGCCGCGATCATCTCGATCACGCTGAATCCGCTGGCTTTCCGCACGCTTGATCCGATCGAGCGGTGGCTTCGCGGCCGGCCCCGGCTGTGGGAACTGTTGACCCGCACCGCCGAAAAGCGAGGCCGCGCGGTGAACGCGTCGGTCGCGGAGCATCTTGCCTCGGCCACCGAAGAATCCGAAGCGAAGCGAACGGCGGTCATTGTCGGGTACGGCCCCGTCGGCCGCTCGGCCGACCAACTGCTGCGCGAGGCGGGACTGCGGACCATCGTTGTAGACTTGAACAGCGACACGGTTTCGGCATTGGTGTCCGCCGGCCGAGACGCGATCTATGGCGACGCGGCCAACTCCATCATCCTCGAGCAGGCCGGCGTCAAGAAAGCGTCGCAGCTTATCGTCGCCTTGCCCCACGCATTCCAGCGCACCGGAATCGTCGCGGCCGCAAAGAACCTCAACCCCGAACTCTGCATCCTGGTCCGCGCCCGCTATTTGCGCGAGCGGGAAGAGCTCGAGCAGGCCGGGGCCACCGGCATCGTTTTCGAGGAATCCGAAGCCGCCGCCGCCCTCGCCCGCCTCGCATTCATCCACGCCGGCATGACCGGAACCTCCGGCACCTTCGGCCCCGCCGCCCCCGTCCATCCCGATTTCAAATAACCCGCTCGATTCCGCCCCGCAATTGTTGAACAGAACCCCGACTATCAGGCTCCGACCCGCGATCGTCGAACAGAACCGCGACAGGTATGAAGCGGTGCAGCGAGCCGCGGACTCTCCACTTCAGTACCGCGACCGTCGATCAGAACCGCGACAGGTATGGAGCGGTGCAGCGAGCCGCGGACCTCAGTCCGCGCGGACACTTGG
>JBGTDB010000350.1:0-4662 GCA_041748515.1 Phycisphaerae bacterium | reverse complement strand
CGCGATCCTCGCCGTGAAGAAACCCCAACAGTCGCGGCACGATGTGACTCGATCCGTGATTGCCTTCGAAAAACTCGACCGTATGCAGGGTGACCTCGCGACCCCGGCACGCCGCCAGCTCGCCGACGGAAAAATGCGGAACGAGCACCTCCCGGGCCACGCCGTCCCGTTCGAGCACGACGCTCTCTTCGGCGACTTCGAGCAATGTACCGGTGATGCGTACGATCATCTGATCAGCTCCGCTGGGCGGATTGTCGCCCGATCGGATGCACAGCATAGGGCGATGGCCAGGGCGTCGGCAACGTCGGGCGGCTCGGGTGGCTCGGACAATCCCAGGGCCATGGCGATCGCCCGCTGCACCTGTCCCTTGGTCGCCCGGCCGTTGCCCGTCAAAAATCTCTTGATCTGGGTGGCCGAGTAACTTTGGACGGGAATGCGCCGCTTAGCCGCCGCTAGGAGGATCACCCCGCGGGCGTGGCCCATCAAAATGGCGGTGCGGGGATGGTTGTAATGCGAATAGAGCTGTTCGACCGCGACAATGACGGGCGCGTGCTCGGCCAGAATTGCATCAATGTCGGCCTCGACGGCCGCCAGCCGCTCTTCCAGGGGGAGGCCCGCCTCGAAACGGCAGACGCCGGCATCGAGTATGGCCCCGCCGCGCAGGAGCGCGTATCCGGTGTTTCCCAAGCCCGGATCAATGCCGCAGATGACCGCGTCCATGCGGAAAGGTTCCCATTTCATGAGCGGATCGACAAGACGCCGAGACTCTGCTCCATCATTCGTTCAAGCGTTTTCGTTGGTACTGCGCCGGTCCAGCGTCTGTTAGGAATCGGTTTGTGTCAAGGCCCGGCCGGGTAGGCAACAGGTGAGGTCGATCTCGAACGGCTCGTTCTTGACGAGCTTCAGGACAGCCTCAGCGGTGGCGGGAGCGGCCGATAGGCCCGTGCGGAAGTGGCCGGTGGCGGCGATCAGGCCGTCGAAACCGGGAACCGGGCCGATGTAGGGTAGATCGTCAGGGGTACCCGGTCGTAAACCGGCCCACGTCGCAACGATCGGGGCGTCGGCCAGAATAGGTGCCAGGCGAATGCCTTTGGAAATTAGGCTGGCGATACCCTTGGCCGTGTTCCGCTTCGAAAAGCCGGAGTCTCTCTCCTCCGTCGCCCCAAGGAGCACATGCCCGTCGCGTCGGGGGACGAGGTAGGTCCGGCCGCGGGCGATAATATTGCTAAACGGCCGGGCTTCGAGCTTCAGCAGCACCATCTGGCCTCGAACCGGGACAACCGGCATCAGGGCCTCGATCCGGGCGCTCAACTGAGACGACCACGCCCCGGCGCCGAGGATGACACGGTCGGCCGAAACGGATTCCTGCCCGTCCAATCCAACCCGGACGCCGGTGACCCGACCACCCGATCCGATCAGTTCGACGACCGGCGTGTTCTCGCGGATCGCAACACCTTTCAAGCGACAGGACTCGAAAATCGCACGCAGGAGCCGGGGATTGCGAACCTGCGCGGCCGCACGGCAGATCATGGCCCCGACGATTTCCGAGGAGACTGCCGGCTCCATGGCTTGGGCTTCGACCGGCGAAAGCATTTGATAAACGGGCTCGGCTACCCCGCCACTTGCCGACGTGAGTTCGCGATAGTTCGATTCGCCGACGGCGGTTCGTCGATTCGCGGCGGCCTGGACGTCTTCGCGCAGGGCGCTTAATCCGCGTTCGTCAAAGGCCAGCTCGATTTCGGCACACCGTTCGTATTCGCATTCGACCCCTGTTTCGTTGTGGAGTTGCTCGCAAAACTCCTCATACATCGCCAAACCGCGAAGGACCAGGCCGGCCGCGGGGTCGGTCCGATGGGGATTGGGCGGCGTAAGCACTCCTGCTCCGGCCCAAGAAGCCTCGCGGCCGCAGGGACCGCGATCGAACACGGTGACCCCGAAGCCTTCCCCAGCCAGCTCCCGCGCGACCGAGAGCCCAATGACCCCGCCGCCGATGACGATGCAATCCGCACTCCGCTTCATGTGCCGAGTTTAACATCGATTTAACCGGTGTTCATCAGTCCCGCGACGGAAAGCGAAACGTGCTTCCGGGGCGGGAACCCCATGGGCCAAATGGGCTGACAGTTCGGCCCCTTTGACCCTGCGCTGAAAGTTGCCTGGTTAATGCAGCGCCATCGCCCATGAGTCGGCGTTGAAGCCTGCGATTGCGGTCGGGCTCTTAATGAGTACCATTCGGCCCATTGGCGTGGTTCAGGCGGAGTCGTTCCGCTGTCTATGAGTTTCCCGGCGGCGTGGATCCCCGGATTGATCGAATCCCGAAAACTCGCGAATGGCCCGATTCGTTGGGTGGCCGTGTGCGCGACGGCCATGGCCTCGGCTTGGGGTGCGCCCTCGCCGGCCCAAGTTCCGGCCGGGCCTACGACGATCATCTCCGTTGAATTCGACGGCCTGCAACAGACACGGGAGAGCTTCGCCCGAGAAATTGTCGGATTGAACCCCGGTTCGGAACTCAACGTTCCAGCGCTTGAGGAGGCCGTCGCCCGGCTGCTGCGTACCGGGCGGTTCCTCGCCGCCGAGTACAAGCTCGAACAGGCCGAGAGGGGGACTCGTGTTCGATTCGTGGTCCGCGAGCGGGCCGTGGTAACGGCCATCCGCTTTGAGGGGAATAACGAATTCAGCGAACGAAAGCTGCGAAAAGAAGCCGGTCAGAAGCTCGATGAACCTTTCGACGTATTCGCCGCTCGCGAAACCCGCGACACCATCGTTGCCCTATATCGCGACAAGGGCTACGGCGATGCCAACGTGACGTTCGACGAATCGCTCGTGGCCCGCACCGGTGAGCTGGTGTTTCGCATCGAAGAGGGCGTGCAGAAGCGCGTGCGAGAAATCAGGTTCGAAGGCAACGCGACGCTGCCGTCCGACAAGCTCTACAAGCAGATCGAATTGCGACCGAAGTTCTGGTTTTTTCGTTCCGGTTCGTTTGACGAAGGCATGGCCGAGGCCGATGTCGCCCGACTGCGAAACTTCTACCGTGATGAAGGATTTCTCGATGCGGAGGCCGCCTACCGGGCCGATGTCGGCCCTGAGGGTGACATCATTCTGACGTTCACCGCCGAGGAGGGCGTTCGTTATTCGATTGAGTCCATCCTGTTTCGTGGAAGCTCCGTTCTTTCCGAGACCGAGCTTCGCAGCCTGATCGAATCGAAAGAGGACGAATTCGTGAAGCGCCCGACGGTCGATCGCGACGCTCGCGCCATTCAGGCGCATTACGGCGAGTTCGGCCACATCTATGCCGAAGTCCGGGCGCTTCGGGTTTTCTCTCAGCAGCCGGGCTTTGTGCGAATTACCTTTGAAATCTCCGAGGGCGAGCAGTTTCGCGTGGGCCGGGTCGCCGTGCGGGGGAATTCTCGAACGCAGGACAAAGTCGTTCGCCGAGCCCTTAACCTGTTTCCACCCGACGACCTGTTCAATCTGACCGAGGCCCGCGACGCCGAACAGCGCCTTCTGGATACCCGAATTTTCAGCACCGCCAGGGTCACGCCGGTCGGGGACGAGCCGGGCGTGCGCGACGCGATCATCGACGTGACCGAGGCGGAAAAAGCCGGAGACTTTCTCTTCGGGGCCGGGGTAACCAGTAACGCGGGATTGGTCGGCTCGATCGTACTGGATCTGCAAAACTTTGATTTGTTCGATTATCCCCGGACGTGGTCCGAGCTGTTCAGATTCCGGTCGTTTTATGGCGCCGGGCAACGGCTTCGGCTTGAACTTCAGCCGGGCACGGATCTAGGTCGCTACCGCGTCGATTTCACCGAGCCGTATCTCTTCGATCGGCCACTTCGGTTTGACCTCGGGCTGTATCTGTTCAACCGGTATCGCGACACGTACAACGAGGGCCGCGCCGGCGGAACCGTGAGCCTGGGCAAGCGATTCGAAAGGGGCGTCATGCGAGGTTGGTCGGGAGAGATCGCCTTCCGGCTTGAAACGGTCAAGATTGACGACCTCGAGCTTTTCACTTCTCGCGAGGTCCGCGAGGACGAGGGAAACAACCTAATGACCTCGCTTAAAGGCACTCTGGTCCGCGATCGGACGGACAATCGATTTCTTCCCTCCGTCGGCGACCGGCTTCGAATCAACTACGAACAGTTTTTCGGCGACTTCGTTTTCGGCAAGGCGGGCGTCGGGTACAACTGGTATACAACGCTCGCCACCGACCGACTCGAACGAAAGCACGTGCTCGCTCTTCGCGGGGAAGGCGGAATCGTCTTGGGCCATGCGCCCGTTTTTGAACGTTATTTCGCGGGCGGGACGGGTTCGATGCGGGGCTTCGCTTTCCGTGGAATCGGCGAGCGAGACGGCATCGACGAAACCAACATCGGCGGCGATTTTCTCGTTCTGCTTGGGTCGGAATACAGCTATCCGCTCTATGGCGACAATCTTCGAGGCCATATTTTCCTGGATACGGGCACAGCAGGTTCGGGCGCGTATCGCGCGGCCCTCGGCACCGGAATCCGCCTGACGCTCAACTTTCTGGGGCCTCTGCCGGTCGAGCTCAACGTCGCCCTTCCCGTTTCCAGCGACGGCGACGACGACACCCAGGTCTTCAGCTTCATCATCGGGGCAGCGTTCTAAAGGGAAACAAAAAACGGAACTAAATCAGGAGTCTTG
>JBGTDB010000349.1:0-4490 GCA_041748515.1 Phycisphaerae bacterium | reverse complement strand
GGATAGTATTCGATAACTGGGCCGCGACCCGGCCGCACAATCGAATCGTACAAGCTTCATGATTTATGCGCTGATCGTGGCCGGCCTGTCGCTTGTGGGCGCGGTTCTCCCCTTGCGGGCAAAGCCGGGGCATGCGCAGCTTCAGATCTACCTCAGCCTTGCGGCCGGGGCCCTGCTGGGGGCGGGCCTTTTCCACATGTTGCCCCACTCGGCCGAGTTCATTCACAATTTTGGCCCGCCGGCCGCCGCCGGAGTCATCGTCGTTTTCCTGCTCCAGCGCTACCTAGCTCCGCACAGCCATGAGGTTCTGCCCGATGAATGCACCGCCGATCACGACGCGGAGCACGCCGCCTGCGGCGCCCCTGGCCACGAAGGCAAGGGCCATCAACAAAAGCACAGCGCTGGTCCGTTCCTTACCGGCATGATCGCCGTCCTGGCCCTGTCTATTCATTCCCTCTTTGACGGCATCGCTCTCGGAGCGGCCACAGCGCCCGAAGCCGACGGAAGCTCGCTGGCGCTCTCTGTGTTTCTTTCCGTGCTGATCCACAAACCTCTGGATGGTCTGTCAGTTTCGGTAATCCTCATGCAGGCGGGCGTGCGTCGCAAAACGCTCTGGATGGTTCAGATTTTTTATGCCGCTCTCGTGCCCATTGGGGCCGTCGGATTTCGATACATAGAGTTGTCAATGGACGACGCCTCCATGCTGGTCGGCTATACGCTGGCTTTCAGCGGAGGCACGTTCCTGGCCATCGCCTTAACCGACCTGCTGCCCGAGCTTCACTTTCACACCCATGACCGCAACAAGCTGTCGGCCGCGCTGCTTCTTGGGTTGGTGGTGATGTGGCTGACCAGCCTGATCGGACATGGCGAACACGGCCACGGGCATGGCCACCGGCACGATCATCCAGCGCCAGCGGCATCCGAAGACGGCCATGTTCACGACGAACACTGCGATCATGACCATGACGATCATGACCATTGAGCCTCAGTTCCTTCGGCGTCGTTTGGAAAAATTGACCGTACTTTCCGCAACGCGCTCCTGGCGGCGCTTCCAAATGCTGATCGCCAGAACCGTAATCAGCCAGATGACCACCGGCACGATATAGTTAAACGTCGGATCATCCACGAGCACGTTGGATGTGCGGCGGAGCACGTCCATCCGGAAATCGCCGAACTCGTAGATATGGTATTGCTTCGACGTATCCGCGAATCCGACCTTCGCGACGTAGAGCCACATCCGAAACAAGATGAACATGTGCAGGAGCACGAAGCCGATGCCGAACACCGCCAGCCGGCGCAGCCAGGGAAGGGGCGTGGCGACCAACAGCGCCAGAAACAATGCCGATGGGATGAAGGCCATCAGCCGGCTTCCGCTGCGGAACAGGCCGATCTTGCCCGGCCGCTCGCGATGCTGGAGGACGAGCAATGTGTCCTTTTCGCCTTCAAGTTTGGGCAGGGTGATGGTGTCAGGCACAGTAACAGGCGTCACCGCTTGTAACTGTTCGAAAACACGATCCGAATTCAGGTCGATGAACGAAACCGAGCCGACGCCGCTCACCCGTTTGAAGGCAATGTCGCCCAATCCACGGAACCAATACCCATAGGCCCGGTGCAGCGTCGGCTGGAATATGATGAGGATTGTATAAACGACGACCGCAATGGCCGAGAATCGGATGATGGCGGCCGGCGAGCTTGGATCCCGCGCGCCGGGATGCGTTCCCAGGAGAAACGCCCCAAAGCTTCGCGGTGCATCATCGATTCCCTGAGGCTCCGCCTGTGACATTGCTTGCCCTTGCTCGCTGATCGAACCGGCTTTCTAAAGTCTTTTGGCGCGCGCCGGGAGAGCGGTTAAACCCATCTCGAAAGCTCCGTGCCGCGACCACGCGGCTCCGTCAGCCTGGAAATACTCCGATAACAACCTGTGGCAATATGTGTCGCACGGGCGCCCGTGTCTACACCGCCGAGATGGCGGTGCCACACACGATCAGTAGGCTTCTGCCACAGGCTGATAAGACAACCCCGGCGAAATCAAGCAGCCGGAGCCGCGGGCGTTTCAGGAGCAGGCTTCGCCCTTCGCCGCTTGGCCGCCCACGATGCCCACAAGGCCCACAGAACGATCGCCAGGAAAATAAACGCGGCCTGCCAGACGTCCAGGTGCATCACGTCGAAAGCCTTCGGCCAGTAAACCGCGGTCAGAAACAAGGAGATGATCCTGAACAAGTTAACGGCCATCAGAATGGCCACGCCCCCAATGATTCCGGCGAGTTTTAACGAGACCGCCGCCGGCGACGCAATCACGGCCGAGACAAACAGCGCCGTCGGGGCCACCGCGTCGCAGCCTCGTTCAACGGTGATTCGGCCCCTCTTGCCCACCAGGTCGTTGCCATCCACGCTCACGGACTTGTATTGGAAGGCGTGCATGGTCGCCCCGGCGGCGTCGGTTGTCGCTTTCAGGTACCAGGGAAAGAACCGGTTGGCCACGATATCGGTCGTAGTAACGAAGTAGTAGCCGACCATCAGCAGTCCGAAAATCGCCAGGAATTTCAAATCTCGCCCGTGCGTGGCCATCCACGATCCGCCCGCGCGGCCCGGGCTCGAAGGCGATGCGGGCGGCTGCGACGGTCTTTCCGAGTTCTTTTGGGAGCGTTTTCTTGCCACTGGGAAACCTTATGCTCGACCAGAAATCGAATGATCCGACCCGCATTGTAGCGGCCCGTGAGAGACGGCCGCAAGGTCGATAACATGCACAATTCGAGAGAGTCGGACGCGGAAACGAGGCTTGGAATCAAGTAACTTGTGGTACGGGGAATCGATATTGGAAAGGCCCGAAAACCAGCGCCTATGTAAACTGCGCAAAATACCAAACGTGGGCTACGCCGACAACGATGGATGTTGAGTCGAAATGCCAAGAGTTGTGCGATCCCTTGGGAGGCCCAGACCAGTTATTTGTGTGCCCAAGACGCAGATCATGAAGGCCCTGTCAGTCATGCGAAATGCGCCCTGCAGCGGTATGAATTGACCATTTAAGGCTTCCAGAATATAGTCCTTGTTCCAACCCAAACAGCCGATGAATGTTTGGCGGAAAGTGTCTAACAATTCGGCAGGGGGCTAGAACTCAACAAACAAGCAAGGATCAAACACCAAAAATTCTGCCGCGGGCAAAATCCGTTTAAGCTTGGCGTGACCGATAAAGAATCATGGACATGATCGTCATTATGAAAGCCGGAGCCGGTCCGGAAGACGTGGACCGGGTCGTGCAGCGCGTGGGAGAACTGGGGCTTGTGCCGCACCCGTCTCGCGGCGAATTCCGAACCATTATCGGCGCGATCGGCGAGCGAACGCCTCAGGCCCAGCAGCAGCTTGAACAACTTCCCGGCGTCGACGAGGTCATGGCCATCAGCCAGCCCTACAAGCTGGCCTCGCGCGAGTTTCACGAAGCCGACACCGTTTTGGACATCAAGGGGATTCGCCTCGGCGGCCCGCACGTCAACATCATTGCCGGACCCTGTGCCATCGAAAGCCGCGACGTGCTCTTTGGCGTGGGCCAGGCGGTCAAGGATGCCGGCGCTTCCATTCTGCGCGGCGGGGCCTATAAGCCGCGAAGCTCGCCTTACTCGTTCAGCGGCAAGGGCAAGGAAGGCCTCGAACTTCTCAAGGAAGCCGGCGACGCCCTGAGCATGCCCACCATTACCGAAGTCGTCGATCCGCGCGACGTGGAGATTGTCTATAAGTATGCCGACATTTTTCAGATCGGCGCCCGCAACATGCAGAACTTCAACTTGCTGCTTGAAGTGGGCAAGACCGACAAGCCGGTGTTCATCAAGCGCGGCCTTTCCGCCACCATCACCGAGTTGCTGATGTCCGCGGAATACGTCCTCAGCCAGGGCAACCACCGCGTCATCGTCTGCGAGCGAGGCATCCGCACGTTTGCCACTGAGGTTCGGTTTACGCTAGACGTATCCGCCATTCCAGTCATTCAGGAGCGGTCGCACCTTCCGGTTTTCATTGACCCGTCCCACGCGGCCGGAAAGCGAGACTTGGTTCCGGCCCTGGCCCTGGCGGGTATCGCTGCGGGCGCGGCCGGTGCGATCGTCGAGGTCCATAGCTGCCCCGAACGGGCCCTATGCGACGGACCGCAGGCAGTCCTGCCTAATAACTTCATCAAGCTCATGGAACAGATCCGCCAGATCGCCGAAGTCGTCGGGCACCGAGTTACCCTCTGGGGCCGCGAAGACAACCGCCCGCGCCGCGCCGTCGCCGGTGGATGGGCGAGCTAGCCATTCGTTGTGAAATCTTGAAGGTGGAAGTCCCGGCTGAATGGGTTGAGGTTGCCGGAGGCCCGAACACCGCCCGGGCTGAAGCCGCAAGGCACGGATGCGCCACAGACTACGTCTTCGTCGCGATCAGATCAAAAACTGGAGGCGTACAAAGGAACGTGGCCGGATCGTTCGAGCGGGCGGCCCATTCTTCTTCGAACGCAACCTGGTCGG
>JBGTDB010000348.1:0-5561 GCA_041748515.1 Phycisphaerae bacterium | reverse complement strand
GAGCGGCTGGTCTTCACGCGGCTGCCGCACGGCGACCTGATGATGCCGCGGGATGAATAATGATCACCACCAAACCATCCGACGCCGGCCGAACGCAACCCGCAAGGCAAGCGTTCGACGTTGAGGCCATCCGGCGCGATTTCCCCATTCTGGCACAGAAGATCCACGGGAAGCCCCTGGTCTACCTGGACAACGCGGCCACCTCGCAGAAACCGCAATCCGTGATCGACGCCATCGCGCGATATTACGGCGAGACAAACGCCAACATCCATCGCGGCGTTCATACGCTCAGCGTCCAGGCGACCGAACGCTACGAGCGATCGCGGAGGCGTACAGCTCAGTTCATCAACGCCGCTCGACCTGAGGAAATCATTTTCGTCCGCAGCGCGACCGAGGGGATCAACCTGATCGCCCAGACGCACGCCCGGTCGATGCTGCGCGGGGGCGATGAAATCCTAATAACGCACCTTGAACATCACTCGAACATCGTCCCTTGGCAGTTGCTTTGCGAACAGACCGGGGCGGTGCTGCGAGTGGCCCCGATCAACGACAACGGCGAACTGCTGTCCGATGCATTCGAAAAACTGGTCACGCCCCGCACGAAGATCGTTTCGGTAACGCACGTTTCGAACGCCCTCGGCACGATCAATCCCGTCGCGGAACTGATTCCGATCGCCAAACGGCACGGCGCGACGGTAATCGTCGATGGGGCCCAGGCGGTCCCCCACATGAAGGTCGATGTTCAGGCCCTTGGCTGCGATTTCTACACCTTCTCGAGCCACAAGATGTTCGGGCCGACCGGCGTCGGCGTTGTCTGGGGCCGATTCGATTTGCTAAACGCCATGCCCCCCTATCAGGGCGGCGGGGAGATGATCAAGTCGGTCACTTTTGAAAAGACAATATACCACGACGTGCCGCATAAATTCGAAGCCGGCACGCCCAACATCGCCGGCGTGATTGGTTTCGGTGCCGCCATAGACTACTTGGAAGGCATCGGCCTGGGCACAATCGCCGACTACGAGCGCGAACTTCTGGAATATGGCACCAAGGCGATCGCAGCCGTACCGGGCCTGAGCATGATCGGCACCGCCCGCGAGAAAGCCGCGGTGCTCTCTTTCATTATCGAGGAAATTCATCCGCATGACTTGGGCACCCTGCTCGATCAGGAGGGCATCGCCGTGCGCACCGGGCACCACTGCGCCCAGCCGATCATGGACCGATTCGGAATCCCCGCCACGGTGCGCGCGTCGCTGGCCTTCTACAACACGCGCGACGAGCTGGACCTGTTGACCGCGGGACTGCATCGAGCGGTGGAAATCTTCCGATGATCGAAGACTTGCACGACCTCTATCAGGACATGATCCTCGATCACAATCGCCGACCGCGCAACCGCCGGGCGATCGCCGACGCCGACTGCTCGGCCGTCGGGCATAATCCGCTCTGCGGCGACCGGGTGACGGTGTACGTCAACGTCGAAGACGACGTGGTGGAAGATGTTTCCTTCGAGGGCTCGGGCTGCGCGATCTCGACGGCGTCGGCGTCACTGATGACCGAAACCCTCAAGGGCAAGACGGTGGCCGAAGCAAGGGCCCTGTTCAAGCGCTTTCACGGCCTGATCACGGGCGAAGCCGAAGAACCCGGCGACCCCGACCTGGGCAAGCTCGAGGTTTTTTCGGGCGTGGGCAAGTATCCGGCGCGGGTCAAATGCGCAACCCTCGTCTGGCACACGGTCAATGCCGCGCTGGAGAAACGACAGGACACGATTTCAACGGAATAGCCCGGACCAATGAGTGATTCCCCTATCGACAAGCTGAAATGCCAGGCCCTCGAGTCCCGCGTGATCGAGACGCTGCGAAGTTGCTACGATCCCGAGATTCCGGTCGATATCTACGAACTCGGCCTCATCTACGACGTCGCCGTGACCCCTGAAGGAAACGTACACATCAAGATGACCCTGACTTCTCCGGCGTGTCCCGTCGCAGGCAGCCTGCCGCCCGAGGTCGAACAGAAGGTGCAGGCCATCGAGGGCGTCAACGACGCCACCGTCGAAGTCGTCTGGGATCCCCCCTGGACCCCCGAGCGCATGTCTGAAGCCGCAAGACTTGAATTGAACATTTAGTGTCAAAAAAATATGCATTGAACGAAGTGCGCTAAGTGCGATCAGCATTTGCCCTTTCCACTTGAGAGTCAGAACAATTGGAATTGGTGCAGATTCGCCGAGGGCGCGCTATGAAGTACCAATAAGACAATAAGAGACAGAAGACCAATAAAATAGAATAAGCTGAGACGACAACGATCGCAGGAGAATGCAACCCGAACCAAGCCCCAAACCCTCGAAGTGACGTTGGGTATTCCACAGGGGCCACCCCTTCGGGGTACGTTGCCGATATTGCAGGTATTAGTGGCCCGTAACGGAACAACCAAAGCATGCATTTCCCGGACTTCGATGGTCGCAGATTTCCCATTGCAATCCTTTGGGAAAATGCTTCTGTGGTTCCCGAGCCTACCGGCGGATCGATTAGGAAGTAGCCGCTCGCATCTATTTCGAGTTCTATTCCCTTAATCTCATTTTTGCCTTGGTTTTCCACTGTTATATCGCACACAAGCCGCGCATATTTGAGAATCTCATCAAGTTTTTCGGGGAAATAATTCTTGAGTCCGCCGACCACACTTTCAATAATGTTAAGTCGCGTTGATTCGTCGACATGACTTGGTACGGAATCTTGTGCCGCTGATTGAATGCTAGAATCGACTCGCCAAATTGCCTCCATCTCTTCAGGCGGCAGCACCAGGGGCCAACAGTCACCACTCGCGCGAATGGCAGGCCGATTTTCGAACCAGTCATAGATCTGAACACATACCAAAATGAATCCCGGAATAGCAAAGAGAATTGTCAGGACTTTTAGGATTGCTTTCACTTTAAGCCGCCCAGTGTCATCCAATTGTATTCTATTTGGGCAATACGGTCCAAGAACTTCCAGTAGGCCGTTGCTACGTAGATCGAACTGATGTTGTTAGGCTATCGTTCAAATTATTGCTCGATGCGCGATGTCTCGACGGTAATAAGCGCCATCGAAATGAACCTTCTCAACAGCCTCGTAGGCTCGGCGCTTTGCCGCCGCGATGTCGTTTCCCAGCCCCGTCACGCCCAGCACCCTGCCGCCGGAAGTGACGATCTGATCGCCCGCGCCATCGCCGGCTGATATCCGGTGCCGCCGCGTGCCCGCATGAAACACGTGGACGTCCGGCATAGCGCCCGCCGTTTCCAATCCGGAAATCGGCTTGCCCTTGGCAAAGTCGCCGGGATAGCCGCCCGAGGCCATCACCACGCACACGGCCGGCTTGGGATTCCAGCGAACTTCGGCCTCCTCCAGCCGCCCATGAACCACTGACAGCAACAGCTCGGCAAGGTCGCTCTCCAGCCGCGACAGGAGAACCTGCGCCTCCGGGTCGCCGAAGCGACAGTTGAATTCCAGCACTTTCGGCCCACCGGGCGTCAGCATCATGCCGGCATAGAGAACGCCGCGAAAAGGCGCTCCGTCATTCTCCATCGCGTCAACAATCGGTACCAGAACGTCCCGCTCGACGATGCGAATGACCTCGTCCGTTGCGATCGGCGCCGGGCTGTAGGCCCCCATTCCTCCGGTGTTCGGCCCGGTGTCGCCGTCGTTCGCCCGTTTGTGGTCCTGGGCTGAGTCGAGCACGTAAATCGTGTGTCCGCACACCAGGGCGTGAATCGAAACTTCCGGCCCTTGAAGTATCTCCTCGACCACGACGGTTTTTCCCGCGTCGCCGAACTGCTTTTCTACCATCATCTTTTCGAGCACGATCAAGCCGTCGGACGGGTCGTCGCAAACGGAAACCCCTTTGCCCGCGGCCAGCCCGGCCGCCTTGACCACCACGCCGTGGTCGCGCGAGGCGACATAGTCGCGGGCCTGGTTGTATCGCTCGAATATCCGGGCCTCGGCCGTGGGCACGTGGGCATGTTTCATCAGTTGCTTGGCATAGGCTTTGTCGCCCTCGATGCGCGCGGCCGCAGCCGACGGGCCGAAGATCGGCAACCCGGCCGCCTCGAACCGATCAACGATTCCGGCACAGAGCGGCCCCTCCGGCCCAACGACTGTCAGGCCGATTTCCCGATCGCGGGCCAGCCCAACCAGGAAGTCCAAGTCCTCGATATCGCCCGAAATGTTCTCGGCCAGCGACTCGGTCCCAGCATTCCCGGGAACACAATAGACCCGCCCAACCCTTGCCGATCGGGCCAGACCCGCTACCAGGGCATGCTCCCGTCCCCCGCCGCCTATAACTAAGACATTCATGGGCCGTACATTATCGGGACAGAGGTTGATTCGTAAGGCCGCCTTTGACCGACATTATAACATACATTATAATGAATTGCTTGTGGAGAGCATTGCCATGCAACCCTTGAAAGTCACAACGGTGGGGAACTCGGCCGGTGTCGTCCTGCCGAGGGAAGTCCTTAATCGACTTCACGTCGAAAAAGGCGACTCGCTCTACGTCCTTGAAACACCCAACGGAATCGAACTTACCCCGTATAACCCCGAGTTTGCACAGCAAATGGCGATTGCTGATCGCGTCATGCGCGAGGATCGCGACATACTTCGCAAGCTCGCGAAGTAGCCGCCGCCGAGCGGGGTGCGGGAGGGGATTCTGTTCACGGAGTGGCAACCGGTGCGAGAGCTTGTCTGGGTGCGTGACGATGTTGTCCGGGCGATTCACCTGCGGCAACTTGCCGAGCACGGCGGGGCCGAGGGTCTCCGCGACGCCGGCCTGCTGGAATCAGCCCTGGCCCGGCCCAAGAACCTTTGGGCCTACGCCGATCCCAAGCCCGACTTGGCCGCCATCGCCGCCTCGTACGCTTTCGGAGTTGTCAGAAACCACCCCTTCCATGACGGCAACAAAGGCACCGGCTTCGTACTGCTCCGCACGTTTCTCCTGATCAACAACCATGATATCCATGCGCCGTCGGACGAGAAATACCTGACCTTTGTCTCCCTTGCCGATGGAACTCTGGATGAACCAGCGCTTGCGGCTTGGGTTCGGTCGCGGATTCGACCGGCAAAAATAGATTGACTCGTATGTGGATGCGACGTGTTCGACCTGAATTGTGCGCGTGCAGTTCCCGACACCTCCACGGAAAACACACCGGCTGGCAAAATCGACGAAATCGAGGTAAAACGGGGGCGATCGTTGGGTTGCAGGTTCGCCGCGTCGCGTCGGGCGGCGGACACTAAGGAGGCTATCGCGACACAAGGGTTTGGTGAAATGTCCGCAAGAATTGCCGTTATATTCGGTAGCGATTCAGATTGGCCGGTGATGGAAGGCTGCGTGAAGCAGCTTCGAGCCTTCGGCCTGGAGCCGCACGTGGAGGTGATGAGCGCTCACCGCTCCCCAGAGCGGTGCGCCGAGTTTGCCAGCGCCGCGGAGAAAAACGGATTCGACGTGATCATCGCCGCAGCCGGGATGTCCAACGCCTTGGCCGGGGCCATCGCCGCACACACCTGCCTGCCGGTCATCGGCGTGCCGCTGGGCGGCGGATC
>JBGTDB010000347.1:0-4167 GCA_041748515.1 Phycisphaerae bacterium | reverse complement strand
AGCCACGCCCGCAATTCCTCTTCAGAAACCGCTTCATTCAATGGAGCGGAAGCGATTCCACGAAAGCTCTCGACAAGCGCGGCGTTATCCAGGCGGGCCGTAAGGATCGGCTCAAGCGACTTGGGCAAGTCAATCATCGCCCGAAATACAAGCGTCATGGTCAGGGCAACCATGACGAAAACAGCGCCGGTAACCAGCGATATGGGAATCGCCGCGATGGCCAGGCCCAGGCCCTTTCGGCGCCCGCGATGTGTGACTGCAATCCCTGCGATCCCGAAGATGATCCCTAATACGGCCGTGATTCCAAAGAATCCGAGGATCGAAAGGACAAATGCAGTAATCGCCAGCGCACTCCAAGGGCGCTGGGATGGAAGGGGCGCGGCATAAGCCGCGTCGGTCGGACCGGCGTATTGCGGCGGGAATCCACTCACGCGGAATGCCTCTACTTGACTCACAGGCCCGACTTTGTGCTACTTGAGTCCACGGGCACAGGCCAGCACGGCGTCGTAGTTAGGTTCGCTGGCAATCTCCGGGACGTATTCGACGTGCCGGATGATGCCGTCCTTGTCGAGCACGAACACGGCCCTGCACTCGATCCGAAGGTCGGGTACGGCCGTGCCGTAGGCCTTGCCGAAGCTCAGATCAAAGTAGTCGCTGAGAAACTGGAATCGTTCACGATCGATCCCCTCCGCGCCGCAGAACCTTGCCTGCGCCGTCGGTAGATCGCAACTGATTGTCATGAGCGCGACGCCCGCCAGGCCGGACGCCTCGCTGTTAAAGCGCTTGGTCTGCACGGCACAAACGGGCGTGTCCAGCGACGGAACGACGCTCAGGATGCGAGGCTTTCCCTGGGTGTCGCTAATGCGGACCTTGTCGACGAGGCTCTTTCGTAAGGTCGCGTCGGGAGCCTTGTCGCCGATTTTTAGCTCCGGTCCTTCCAGGGCCAGTGGGTTGCCTTTAAGAGTACATGTTCGGGCCACGCTATTAGCTCCTGCTCTAAGTCCAGCGAATTCTGCCGCCCTGACCCCGAAAGCGCTGCCCAGACGACAAATACCGTCAAGGCAAACGCTGTTCCCAAGGCTGGGCTAACGAAGAGCGATGCTAGATTGGTTAAACCTTCCCGTCAACGGCTGGAACCAAACCTGCCAATTAGACGCGAAATCCAATACCCAAGGGCTGAAATGATGGTTCTTAGCTTGACGAGACATTTTTCCCGCCTTTATCATGTACAAGCGAAAGTGGTGCAGCGGCCCGCCCGTCGTTATCGGCGGTCGTTTTCGACGGACGTTTCGCGACCCCAATAGCGCGAGCGCATCGGGCTCAGTCGGACTCTCGGACAAGGACGATCCTCTGTGTCCTACTTTTCGAGCCGGTGCGGTTATTGTCTGACCAACCGATTCGCGGCAGGAACAAGAGTTCTTCGATACGATTCCGCTTGCCGCGGATTGCCGCAATGTTTCCCCTTGGGGGCTTTTGTTGAAAGTGCGTAATTCCTGCACGGAGCCAGCTCGATGCTAGGATTCAGCCGTATGAAGTTCAGCGTAAAACCCGTCGTCGTCGCCGGTGCCGCAGTTTTGATCGCAGCAATCGGCGTGATCTCATGCGGCTCGGCCCCTTCGGCGTTCCTCGTTCGCGGACCGGGTGGGTCTGGCAATGTTCCGCCGACGCTGACCATCCTCCAGCCCTCATCCAACTTGACCCGGGGCCAGGGGGACGGCTTTATTATTTCCTGGTCGGATTCGGACCCCGACGACAACGCGCTGATCAGTTTCGACCTGATCAGTACAACATCGAATGTCGTTGTACCCCTGGTTTCGGGAATTCCTGAAAACGACAACCTGGGGCCGGATTCTTTCACGGTCAGCACCACACTGATTCCGGTCGGCTCCTACAATATTCGCGGGACGATTAATGACGGCACCAACGACCCGGTCGTGGCATTTGCGCTGACCACGGCGACCGTGCCACAAAGAGTGATTGTTCAGATTGTCGAAGCGGGCCAGGGCGTGCCCACCCAGCCGCCCAGCGTGGCAATTGCCAGCCCGTTGTTTGACCTGAGCGTGACTCAGGACGACACAGTTTTTATCCAGATCGTCCCCAGCCTGATCGGCGATCGCCCGTATGATCGCGATAGCATAACCACAATGTGGCTTGTTCTTGACCTCGACGACAACCCGCTCAATGACGACCCGGCCAACGCCGATCCAAACCAGATTATATTCATTACCCAGCGGACGATTGCCGAGGGTGACGCGAATCCATTGAATATCAACTTTCGGGTCGACTTGACGGCAGTGCCTCCGCGGCCGGGCGGTTTGCCCTATTTCATCCGAGCGACGATTGACGATGGCACCAATCCACGCGTACATCATTACGCCGTCGGACGACTTCACATCACGCAACTCGCGGCGGGACTGGTGGACCTTGCCAACGTCGGCAAATCGATCACCGGCTCACGCTTTTACGGCTTCAATCCGGGAGCCAATTTCGGATCGCGCGTTACGGGTATCACCGACTTCGACGCCGACGGCGTCGACGACTTCATCATGGTCGCCCAGTTCGGCAATCCGCGAAATGTCGGCCCAGTCGGCGAGGCTTACCTGATCTATGGCTTGAATCAGCAGCGATATGGCGGAACGATTTCGGCGAACTCGACGGCCGATACCGTCCCCGGTGTGATATTCGAGGCTCCTCCGGTTCGCCGCTTCCTTTCTCCAGGGCTTTTCGCTACGCCACCGGGTGCCCACACCCACGGAATCACCGATGTCAATATTCTGCCTGACTACACTGGCGATGGCCGGCCTGAACTGATTTTCGGTCTCCCGTACGTCATCGGCGCATTCGATACTACAGACTACGACCCCGCTGACGACGACGTCGAAGGAAGTGCTGACGAAGATGTAACAGTCGAAGTCGTTGTGCGTCAGGGACAGGTGACCGTTCAGATCGGTGATGCGGGTGCTTTGACGACATCGACTTCGTACACGATGCAGGATACAACCATCAGCACGGTTGTGCCAAACACAAATCTCGGGTCGGCCCAGAGTCTGAACTGGCAAAACGACGGCGGCGGCACGGCGCAATGGGCTCTGATCAAGTTCCCCAACATTCTTGATCAAATTCCAGACGGCCCCTTTGACATTGATATTACCACGGTCAATGCGACGCTCGAGCTTCGTACGTTCTTTCCCGGCGTATCGGCCAACGTGCATCAGGCATTGACGGATTTCACGGAGTCGACAACGTACGATAGCTTCGCCGTCAACGGTGGAGATCCCGAGGCCGGAGTTGATTTTCGCATCTAGGCGGGCGGCGGTGACGGTTCACTTGGAGTCATGGCCGGTGGACCGCCCGGTGTCTCCACAGTGGATATCACCCCAATGGTTCAGCGTCTTTTGGATGGTTTGTTGGAGGATGACGACAATGAAGTTCGATTGATTCTGATCGCTCAGCTCGCCGGCGGCGAGCTCGAATCGCGGGTCCGCTCAAGCGAATTTACTAACGGAGCGGACCGCCCGATCCTTCGAATTACTTATGATCGACCAAGCCAGGCCAGTCCTTTCGGATGTTACCCGGACTTTCTTGTCAATAATTTCTCGAACACTCCGACTGCTCCGGCCGCCGACGTGCAGTTTTACGGCGGCGGCAAAGCGGTCGTCGTGAACAGTACCAATCGAGACAGCGACGGCGTGATCAATCTTGACCGATTGGATTCCACATCCATTAACCTCGAATTGGTCGGCCAGCGAGGAAATTTCGTGCTTGACCGAACAGGCTTCGATCCGACGGGCAATATTTTCACCCGCGCCGACAATTCACTTGCCGGCGATAACCTTGGCAATGATCCGAATGAGCCGGGTCGCATCGCCGGCGCTCGCTTTTACGCCGGACCATTCGACTTCTGGGATAGCGGGTTCCTTGCTCAGCCTCCGCGAGAGGGTCTCTTTGGTCGGAATGTCGGCTTCCTTGGCGACGTCACTTTCGACGGGCTTGGCGAAATCGTCATCTCCGCCCCGCGAAACGAGAGGTACTTGCTCGATCTGTTCAACACTTATGGGTTTGGCAGCACGCACCTGGAGTCCACGCCGTTCTTTGGAAGTATTGTGGTATTTCCAGGTACTAACTATAATGTTCCCTTCTGGCGCGATATTAACGATGGTTCAGGAA
>JBGTDB010000346.1:0-4610 GCA_041748515.1 Phycisphaerae bacterium | reverse complement strand
GGGGCCGAGCTGGCCATCCAGCTTGCCGCGACTCGAGCGACTGAGATTACGGGCGATGCCACGGCCGCGGTCACCGAGGCGGCCGTCCACACCGGTGGGCTTTCGATGACATTCCTGATCGCCACGTCCATTTCCGGGCTGATCGGCGCCGTAACCTTATTAGGCAGCCTGGTGGCCTATACCAAGCTCGCCGAGTTCAAATTCAACTTCCGCGGCAAGAAGGTCTGGCTGAGCAGCTCAATCCTATTGCCCGCACGCCACCTGATTAACGTGGTCGTACTCACCCTGGCGTTGTTACTGGCCTACATGCTCGTGACCGAGCCGACAACTTCGGCATGGTTCTGGCTAATGGCACTGACGGCCGCAATCCTTGGGGTTCTTATCACCATCCCCATCGGTGGAGCGGACATGCCGGTGGTCATCGCGCTGCTGAATTCGTATTCGGGCCTGGCTGCGTCGGCCACGGGGTTCGTGATCGGCAACAACGTGCTCATTATCGCCGGGGCCTTGGTCGGCGCGTCCGGTTTGATCCTCACGGCCATCATGTGCAAGGCGATGAACCGCTCGCTGGTGAACGTCATGTTCGCCACCTTAGGGCCGAGTTCGGAAACGCCCTCGGCCGATTCGGTTTATGAAGGGAAGATCAAGGCGGTTAGCGCCGACGAAGTAGCCATGCTGCTGGACGGCGTTCAGCGGGTGGTGATCGTTCCGGGTTACGGGTTGGCCGTGTCTCAGGCCCAGCACGCAGTGCGCGACCTGATGAAGCTGCTCGAATCGCGGGGTGTCGAAGTCGAGTTCGGCATTCACCCCGTCGCGGGGCGCATGCCCGGCCACATGAACGTGCTACTGGCCGAGGCCGACATCCCCTACGACAAGCTCAAAGAAATGGACCAGATCAACTCCACGCTGGAGACGGTGGACGTAGGGATTGTGGTCGGGGCCAACGACGTGGTGAACCCGGTCGCCCGCACCGACCCCAAGTCGCCGATCGCGGGCATGCCGATCATCGACATCGACAAGTGCCGCACCGTGGTGGTCATCAAGCGGAGCCTGAGCCCCGGCTTTGCCGGCATCCCAAATCCACTTTTCGCCCATGACAACACCCTGATGTACTTCTCCGACGGAAAAAAAGCCTTTCAGGATCTCATCGCCGCGATCAAGGAACTTTGATTCGCGGCCGCAGTTCTAGTGATGGCAACGTGCTCATTTGTCAAAGAGAATCGTAGAAGGCAGTGCGCGGCCGTGTTCTAATTGATGGGCATCGCAACTTGATTGTCCTTGCAACGCTGAATCTCGACCATCTCGTGCTACCAATGTCCTGTGTTATCGATCCCGCGAGCGTATACGGCCCAATCCCGCAAGGATTGATTCGAGTCCAGGTAATTGTGCATTAGGCATGCGCCTCATCGTTGATTGAATTCACCTCTCGCCGATGAAATTTTGCAGGTATTTCGCATCCGAGAATCGTCACGTCGTCCTTGGGATTGAGCGAACCGGCCTCACCGTCAAGCCGGTGATCAACGGCCTTCATCACCTGCTCGATTGGTAGTCGCGAGACCGACTCAAAAAACTTCTGATAGGCCTCTGAATTGAAGGACTCGTCTTCGTCCTGAAACGCAAGCTCGACCCCGTCCGTGTAGAACAGGAGCTTGTCCCCCGGTTCAAGCTGCGTCTCGTAGACGGCGAATTCCTCACCCTTGAAAAGCCCCAGCAAACCACCTGAACATTTCAGGTCGCTCACCACGCCGCCCGAAGTCATCAGCAACGGATATGGATGCCCGCCGCGGGCGTAGCGCAGCTTCAGTGTGCGCGTATTGATCAGCGCGTAACACGCAGTGACAAACTGGCAGTTGGGCAGGGCCTGATCGGTCAGGGCGTCATTCAGCGCGGCCATAATTTCCGACGGACAGAGCACGGTGTGCCGATCATTCTCGATCCGCTTGGGTACTATGGCCCGCTTGATGAACATGCTGAGCAGGCTGGCGGCCATGCCGTGTCCGACCGCGTCGGCCAGGTAAACCCCGACGTGCTCCTCATCCACTCGAAAGACGTCGAACATGTCCCCCGATACCCAGGACGCCGGACGAAAAACACTGGCGAAGCGTAGCCCGGCGATCGGCTTGCGCAGGTCCGGGAGAAAATCGCGCTGGAGCCGACCGGCCAACCGCATCTCCTGGTCGATCTCGTGAAAGTGCTCATTAAGCCGCTTGCTGAGTCGCTCCATGTTGCGAAGCTCCAGCTCGAGCTTTTGCAAGAGGCCGTGATAGCGCTCTATCATCGACAGCCGGCCGCGCAGCTCGGCCAGCGGGATATCGCGTCGTACCACCTCCACCAGGGAGTGGCCGTCGTCGATTTCAGGCATGGAGCGATCGGAAAGAACCACCGCCGCAATGCGTTTGGCCTCCAGCAGGCGGATGAAACTGTGAAAATCGGCGCCGCCGGAAATGTCTCTTTCCGCGTCCGGCCCGTAGACAATGGCCGCGTCGAATCCGCCGCCGCGGGCGGTCTCTACGGCGTCTCGAAAACTCCCGGCCGTCGCGCACTTCCAGCCGATCTCATGAAGCAGTTCTGACGCGCCGTCAGGCTGGAGAAGGTCGGGCGGGTTGACGAGAAGCACCTGCATGGACTTGATCCGCCGCGACTGAATGATCCGGCCGCCGCTTATCGGACGGCATGACCGAGGTACGTTGCATGAGGCGAGCGCACGAGCACCTTTATTGAAACCTATGCGCAGAGCCCTCTTGATCCGGCCCACATGGGCGGAAGGGTCGCGACACTGTGAACGTCGGAGGGTTACGGGTTGCGCTTTAGAAGTGTGCTGGGAACCTCAATCTGGTCGCCGGCTCTAAGTCCGATACGCTCCCAGACGCCGGCGTTAACCTCAATGGCGAAGCGTACCGGCCGCGTCGAGGGATATTGTCCCGGACGAACATCCAGTGGGGCCATCGTATAGGTCTTGGCGACTGTGCCGTTTGAATCGACGTAGGCAATGTCGAGGGGAATGATCGTGTTTTTCATCCAGAAACTAAGATGCCTATCGCGATCGAAGACAAAAATCATCCCCCGCTCGGCGCCATCGGGAAGCGGCGCCATGCGTTCGGCGGTTACAAACATGAGCCCGTTGGCCTGTTCGGCGGGATCATCGGCAATCCATAACTCGAACGCCTGATCCTCGATGGTCATTCGAACCTTGCCAAGCGCGTCCAGGTTGTCGGGGTCGGGGGCGGGCGTGCAGCTCATGGTCTGCATCAGAATCGAACCGGCGGAAATAATAAAGACCAGCGCGGATACACTCATGGGACGCACCTGCATTCGGCGAACGCGATTCCGCCGTGAACCCTCATACGTGATACTCGTTTCGGCGATTGTCATGTGAACCATCGCGCTGCTGGACCGACCCGCCAGAATCCGGCTTCGCCAGCGGGCACAGCCGGCCTGACAGCCTCCTGGCAGAAGTCCCCGGACCACGTGCAGCACCGCCCGTCCCGGCTGTGAAAACTCCGACGAGACGCCCGTGCCAGGCTTTTCGTCACAGGCTGCCCAACCCGGTTTCGCCGGGTGTCATGCGCTTTCCTGCCCAGCCTGTTCGCGCTCTCGCCGCCATCGAGAGTACGTACGTCGCGTGTGGATCGCGTCTTTCAGTGCGAGCACGCATAGCCAGACGACAAGCCCCAGCATGATCAGCCAGTAGATGGCGTAAGGTGTCGGCCGATCGGGTATGTCGACGACATAGACCCCCGCGACGAACATGACGGCCAGAACGACGCTGATGGCCGCCCCGATCCGCCGCCAAGGCCGATCGCCCAACATCTCTTCAAACCGCGACCGAGCCGGCGTCCGGGCCACCGGCCGCCTCAGGTAACGCCAGACCACCACCGCGGATATAGCCACAATGCCGACGCAAAGCAGCAGCTTAACGGACTCACTCGGCGGTTGCACGGGCGTCTCTCCAGCACTTGGTCAAACTGCGAACGCCTAGTTTACACAGCAGACTCAGACATTGCTAACACGCCAAACTCGACACGTGATCCGGGCCGGCGATGCTGGTATCATCCTCCGCTTTCCAGGTTCCATTGTCCGTTACACCGATGGAGAGCCCATGATTCAAAACCAGGCACCCAAGCGCCGAAAGATCCCGCGTCGAAGCAGCTCGCCCATTGCTCGAGGGCGCAAACATCGGGTGAAGACGCCCCCGGTACTCGTGGATAAGACGCAGAAGGTGATCGCCAGCCTGTCCGGGATGGTTGACGGGACGTTTCTTACGTACTGGACCTCCGAATATGGCGCGGTGTGCAGCAACGACGTCCAAGCCATGCACGAGGTGCTCCGGACCGTCCGGCCGTCGGACCACGTTACCCTCTTCGTGAAGTCCGCCGGCGGCGACGGAACCTCGGCGCTGCGGCTCGTTCACCTCCTGCGCGAGCATGTTAAGAAGCTCACCGTGGTGGTTCCGTTGGAATGCGCGTCGGCGGCGACGATGCTGGCTCTAGGGGCCGACGAGATTCAAATGGGGCCGCTGGCGTTTCTGACTCCGGTGGACACGTCGCTTGAACATCAGCTCGGTCCGGTCGATCCGCGAAATGAAATCGTCTACGTCGGACAAGACGAGG
>JBGTDB010000345.1:0-9379 GCA_041748515.1 Phycisphaerae bacterium | reverse complement strand
ACGCGGAGGTGCTCGAACCGGAATTGGGCAAGCCGGCGGTGTTGGGCGGGGCGGACGTGACTTTCGACTGCGTGGCCTCCTCGGCAAGCATCGACGATGGAATCCGCTTCACCCGAAGCGGCGGGCGGTTCGTGCTGGTGGGCATGCCGGGCGTGCCCCGCGGCGTGGACTGGACGCCGATGTGGTTTAAGGAGCTGAGCCTGCACGCGGCCTATGCGTATGGGCGGGAGCAGCGGATTGACGGGCTACGACAACCGCCCCAATCCGAGACCGTCGGCGGGCGGCCGACGTTTGAGCTGGCCATCGAATTCATGCAGACATGGGGCGGGAAGTTGACGAAATTGCTGGGCGAACCGTTTGAACTGGCGGAATACCGCACGGCCTTCACGTCGGCCCTGAATTCCGGCGAAACCGGCGTGGCCAAGACGACGTTCGCGATAAAATAAATCAAGGCATGAAGCAGCCGGCAGAATAGCGAATAGTGAGGGCAGCAAATGGCCGTACCAACGTACGAGGAGTTCATGCTCCCAATTCTTCGTCTAGCGGCTGATGGCGCGGAACACAGATTTGGCAGTGCACTTGAGCGGATTTCGGAACAGCTTGAGTTGACGGAATCTGATCGTAGCGAAACTCTCCCAAGCGGACAGACTCGCGCATACAACAGATTTTGCTGGGCGATTTCTTATCTGCAAAACGCAAGGCTCTTAGAGAAATCCGGACGTGGCCGATTCCGAATCAGCCCGCGCGGCCGTGAGGTTTTGAGCAGCAATTTGCAACGCATCGACAACCAAGTGCTGGCGCAGTTCCCAGAATTTCTGGAGTTCAAGGGGCGAAGAAAGGATGCTAGCAACCTCTCAAGCGACCCAACGACATCCTCGCATGCTGAAACACCCGAAGAACGACTAGAGGAAGCTTATCAGGAACTCCGCGCCGCGCTAGCGGAAGATATTCTTGAGCGCGTGCTGAAGGCAACTCCCAAGTTCTTCGAGCATCTGGTAATCGACTTGCTTGTATCCATGGGATACGGGGGTTCTCGCACCGATGCCGCCCAGGTCGTTGGGCGCGCCGGAGATGGTGGAATTGATGGAACGATCAAGGAGGACAAACTGGGCCTCGATGTGGTCTATATTCAGGCAAAGCGATGGGAAAACACCGTTGGCCGAAAGGAAATTCAGTCTTTTGTCGGTAGTCTTGATGGCGAGAGAGCAGCGAAGGGAGTGTTTATCACAACTTCGACATTCTCGGCTGAAGCCAGGGATTATGTTTGCAAGACATCTAAGAAAGTCGTTCTCATTGATGGTGCCGAGCTTGCACAACTAATGATGGATCACGGTGTTGGAGTAACAACGGTAAAGGAATTCTCAATCTGCCGTGCCGACAGCGATTACTTCGAGGAGGCCGAGTGAGCAGATCCAACGGGAAGGGCAACATTCACACGGTTACGGCGGACGATCCGCCGTTTCTGTTTCATCGCGGCGAGGGGTACACGCGCCATCGCCTGCCGGTCGGAACCACGGTGATCTATCCTAACGCTCCGCTGGCGGCGATGCCCGATCGTCGGGCGGCCATCGAGCACGCCCTGGATCATCCGCTGGGGACCGACCCGTTGGACGCCCAGCTTCGCCCCGGCATGAAGGTGACCATCGCCTTCGACGACGTTTCGCTGCCTCTTCCGCGTATGCAGCGTCCCGACATTCGACAGTCGGTGATGGAGATTCTGCTCGAACGACTCGACCGGGCGGGGGTGACCGACATTCACCTGATTTGCGCCATCTGCCTTCACCGGCGATGCACGCCGGCCGAGTTGAAGCACTTCGTCGGACCGGAGATTTTCCGGCGATTCTACCCCGATCGCCTCTACAATCACGACGCTGAAGACGCCGATGGAAACCTGCTGCTGGGCACCACGCCGCACGGAGAAGTCGTCGAGATCAACCGTCGGGCCGTCGAGTCAGACCTGCTGCTCTATGTGAACATCAACCTGGTGACCATGGACGGCGGGCATAAGTCGGTGCCGGTTGGGCTGGCGACTTACAAGTCAGTGCGGCACCATCACAACGCCCCGATGATGCTTCACGACTCCAGCTACATGGACCCGCCCAACAGCGCGTTTCACCGTTCATGCGAGCGCATGGGCGAGATTGTCAGGAAGAGCGTTAACCTGTTCACCATCGAAACCACGCTCAACGGCGATACGTTTTCCAACCTGCTGGGCTTTCTGCAAAAACGCGAGCACGACTGGGGCCTGCTCGATCGATTGAAATATCACGGCAGTCGCATTGGCTTGTCGGCCTTGCCCTCAGGGCTGCGGCGAAAGGCGTACAACGCCCTTCCCGCACCGTACGGACTGACCGGCGTTCATGCCGGAAACACCGAGCACGTCCACGAGCGGACGCTCCAGAATGTCGATCGCCAGCACGAGGTGGCCGTGCCCGGGCAGTTCGACATCATGCTCGTGGGCCTGCCCTCGATCGGGCCGTATAACGTGGACTCGATCCTGAATCCGATCCTCGTGCAATGCCTGTCCACCGGCTACTTCTTCAATTTCTATCGCAACCGGCCGCTGGTGCGCAAGGGCGGCGTTATGATCGTCGATCACCCGGTGGTGAACGAGTTCAACCTGCTGCATCACCCCTCCTACTACGATTTCTTCAACGACCTGCTGCCCCAGACGGCCGACCCCAAGGAACTGGAACAACGGTTCGAGAAATCGTACGCGGAAAACGAACGATACATCGACCTGTACCGAAACTCCTACGCGTATCACGGCGTGCATCCGTTTTACATGTGGTACTGGGGGGCGCACGGCATGGCCCATCTGGGCAAGGTGATCGTCATCAACCCGAAAAGCGAGGCGGCCGCGCGGCGGATCGGGTTCGACGTGGCTCCGACGATGGACGCCGCCATCGGCATGGCCAGAGATTTTCTCGGCGGCAGCGCGAGCCTTTGCTATCTGCACTGCCCGCCGATCATCATGTGCAACCTTCCCGCGTGAGGTGTCTTCTTGGAGCGGGGCCCGATTCTCATCATCGTGAACCCCGTATCGGGCCGGCGGCGGGCCGTTCGCCTGGCCCACGCCGTCGCCGAATACATTCGAGGGAGCGGCATTTGCGTCGAAGTGCGTGAGACGACGGGCAAACTCTCCGGGCAACAGATCGCCACCGACGCCTGCAACGATGACTCCCAGCGACCGGCCTGCGTGGTGGCCTGCGGCGGCGACGGCACTATCCAGGAAGTCGCCAACGCCTTGTCCGATTGGAAAGCCGCAACTTTCGGGACGGGGAGCGCATCGGCGGCGGACCCATGCCCGACACTCGGCGTGGCTCCCGGCGGGCGGTGCAACGACTTCGCCACGGTGCTGGGCATACCGAATGACGCAGGCAAGATCGCCGAGACAATTCTGCGCGGCGTCCCGGTGCCCATCGACCTCGGCCGAATTACTTCCGACGAGCAGCGCTCAATCACCAAGTCACCAGGTCGCCAGATCACCAAATCTCTCAGTCCCTCCCGCTATTTCTGCACCGTCGCCACGCTCGGGGTCGACGCCCAGGTGTCGGGCTTTGTCGATCGGATGCGGCTTCCGCTAAAGGGCACGCCGGCCTATGTGTATGGAGCGATCCGTGTGCTCAGCCGTTACCGGCCCAGCCATGTGCGCCTGGAAGGTGACTTCGGCGTCATCCAACGGCCGGTCTTTCTCGCCACCAGCGCCAACACTTCGACCTATGGTGGGGCCATCCCCATTGCTCCCGAGGCCGATCCGACGGACGGACTGCTCGATTTGTGCGTCATTGATTCCGTTTCGCGGATTCGGGCCTTTTCGATGATCCCAATCGTCATGGCCGGGCGGCACGTGAACCGAGAGGGGGTTCACTTTATCCGCACTCGGCGGGTTTCAATGGCAACTCAGCAACCGGCAGAGATTTGGGCGGACGGCGAGTGCATTGGCGAAACCCCGGCGACCATCGATATCGTGCCCGCGGCCGTTCGGGTCATGCTGCCGGCCACGTCCCCTTATGCTCGCAAGTAATCGGGCGGCGGTGGCTTAACGGGAGTCTTCCGGCGGGGCCTAAGACGGCTCGGTGGGTTTGTCCTTGGCCGCGGGTTCAGCAATTGGAGCTTTCGCCGGGGATTCCGCTGGTTCGGACTCCTTTTTGGGCAACTCCGCAACGGCGATCAAGTGATCCTTGGTCCGGAAAAAAATGGCTCCCTCCGAAATGGCCGGGGTGGCCATGTGGATTTCACCTAGGGCGTTCTGGGCCAGCCGCTCGAAGTCGGCTCCGGCCTTGATGACGTGGACATCGCCCTCTTCGCTCGTGAAATAAATCTTGCCGTCGCCCGCGACCGGCGAGGCCGTGAAGCCCACCCCGCCCGAGAGTCTCTCGCGGTAGTTCTTCTTTCCGGTTCGAGCGTCGTAATTTGCCATGATGCCATTGTCGCGACAGCAGTACAGGTTGTCGCCGTAAACCAGCGGCGTCTGCATGTAGTTGCCGATTTTCATGTGGGCCCAGGCGATGCCTTTGTTTTCAGTCTGTCCTTCTTCCAGCGTTATGTCGCCCGAAGCATTGGTTTTGACGGCATAGACGGGGGCCTGGCCGCCGTGAGCGTTGGTGATGAAGATCAGATCGTTGGCGACGATCGGCGTTGGCACGGGAATGTCGCCGCCGCCTCGCATTTTCCAGAGCTCGCGGCCGGTTTCAAAATCGTACCCGCCGATGTGAAGGAATCCGTTGACAATGACCTGAGTGGCATCCGTCCCGACGTGAACCGTGGGCGTTGCCCATCCGGGATACGTTGGGCGAGTAGTCTTCCATATGCCCTTCCCGGTTGTTAAGTCCCAGACCGCTAGAAACGCCTCATTCCTCGCATCGCACTGGGCGACGATCTTGCCGTCGTGGATGACCGGCGAACTGGCAAATCCCCATTCCAGATCAGTCGCGTCGACCGGTCCGGCATCGAGCAGATTGAACTGCTTCATCCATTGGAGATTTCCGTTGAAGTCAAAACAGAACATGCCTTGCGAGCCAAAAAAGGCGATCACCTTCTTGCCGTCGGTGGCGGGCGTACAGTTGGCGTGGGTGGCCTTGATGTGTCGCGAAGCCTTGGGTACCCCGCGCGTAGCCAGTCGATCCCAGAGCACTTCGCCTGTCTTTTTGTCCAGACATAGCACGCGGAATTCATGTTCGACGTTTTCTTCGTGTTTGGGACTTTCACCATAAAGGCCGACGCGCAGAAACGGATTAGGGTCACTGCTGACCGCCGTGGTGACAAAGACCCGGTCGCCCCAGACGACGGGCGACGAATGCGCCAAGCCGGGGATTCGCGTCTTCCATTTGACGTTTTCGCCGCTTTCGAGATCCCATTTCTCGGGAAGTGCATGGCCTTCGGCGATGCCGCTGGCATGCGGCCCGCGAAACTGAGGCCAGTTGACGCCCTTCGGCGACTCCGCCTGAGCAATCGCCACCAATAGCAACAGTGCAATCCCGGAAAGGCAACGAATTTTCGCAACTAACATGAAGTTCACTCCGATCAGCCGAACCTAAGGCTGAGCCATTCCTCCATGACCCATCTTGTACGCCCGCCGCCGCAGCCTCGCCGCTTCCGTCGGCCTGGACGTCCCGGTTCTCGGCAATGCTTTCACTGTTTTATAGCAGACTATCGCCCAAGCTCGCGTCGTCAACGCTAACGGCCGGGTCACAGCTCCGGTGCCAGCAGCCCGCGACAAGAGTCGGTGGACACCGAGCGACGCCGCCCCCGGCGAAGCCGGGGTTCATCGGCTACGCCCGCTTGGCGAAGGGAACTCAGGTGGGACGCCCTTGCCGCACCCTTCATCACAGGCTGCTAGGCATCCACAGCCAAGCCCCTATAATGCCGCCCTCATGCTCCCGGTGAACTTCGGGGAGCTGAGCTGAAAAGTCCAATTCGGGTGACCGAACAGTGTAAGCGGTCGGGATTGGGCGGCACACGGCAGTTGGAAGAACAATGTTCCGATTCAGCAAAGTATTCCTTGAAGCATTCGCCTACGTACTCCCAGAGCGTATGGTTCGTTCAGTGGAGTTGGAGCGAGAACTTCGCCCGGTTTACGAACGATTCGGCCTGCACGAAGGTCGGCTTGAGATGATGACCGGAATCCGGGAACGGCGGTTCTGGGAAGACGGCGTGCTTCCCAGTGACGCGAGCACCCGGGCCGGTCGGCAGGCGATGGAAAATGCGGGGGTTTCCGCCGATCAGATCGAATGCCTGCTGCACACGTCGGTTTCGCGAGACTGCCTTGAGCCCGCGACGGCGGCCGTGGTCCATCACAACCTCGGGCTGCCGCGACGGTCGATGATGTTCGATATTTCGAACGCCTGCCTCGGGTTTCTCAACGGCATGACCTCGCTGGCAAACATGATTGAGCTGGGCCAGGTCAAACGGGGCCTGATCGTGGCCGGCGAATCGAGCCGACAATTGGTGCGGACGACCATCGATCAGTTGTTGCAGGCCGGGAATCGGCTGACACGACAGGATTTTAAGAGGGCTTTTGCCTCATTGACAATTGGGTCCGGGGCGGCCGCATTGGTCATGGCCCACGGTTCGGTGGCGACCGGAGAACACCAGTTGTTGGGCGGCGCGGTCCGCTCGGCCACCGAGCACAATCAGCTTTGCCGTGGTAGCGCCGATACCGGTTTCGGCGGCGATACCGCGATGAGCATGGCCACCGACGCGGAATCGTTGCTCGTGGGCGGGTGCGAGCTGGCGGCCGAGACCTGGCAATCGGCCAAGAGGGTTCTGGGCTGGACGAATGCCGACGTTGGTCGGACCTACGGCCATCAGGTAGGTGCGGCCCATCGCGACCGGCTGCTTGAAGCGCTTGGTCTGGATCAATCGAAAGATTTTTCGACGTTTGAAACGCTCGGAAATGTCGGTTCGGTGTCGCTTCCATTGACCATGGCGATGGGCATAGAACGAGATCCACCCGATCCCGGTGAGAAAATCGCCATGCTGGGCATCGGCAGCGGGCTTTCGAGCGCCATGCTCGGCGTGCAATGGTAACCGGCGCGAATGGCGCATGCCGATCAGAACCGCGACCGGCACAGCCGGTTTAGGGCGGGCGCTGCCCGCCGGCACAGCCGGTTTAGAGCGGGCGATGCCCGCCGGCGACGCCGGGTTTAAGCGAGCCGTGCCCGCCGCCAAAAACGGGTTAAGGCGGGCTGTGCCCGCCAGCGTGGTGGAATACGATCGGGATCACTTATCGGTGAACGGCGGATGACGAATAACGAGTTCTGAATTCGATATTTGCGATTCGACGTTCCACAACCATGCAACTGCCCAGCTTCTTCAAAGAGCTCTATCCCTTTCATTCGTACGCCCTCGACGTTGGCGGCTGCAACCTCCATTATGTCAACGAGGGGCGGGGCCGCCCGGTGGTCCTGGTTCACGGCAATCCGACGTGGTCCTTTTATTTCCGCGAGCTCATCAAGGGCCTTCGAGAAGGGTTTCGCGTCGTCGCCCCGGACCACATCGGCTGCGGCCTGTCGGACAAACCGCAGGACTACGCTTACACGCTGGCGACGCACATCGAAAATTTCTCGCGATTGATGGACCACCTGGGACTGGAGGACATTACCCTGGGGGTTCACGACTGGGGAGGCCCGATCGGACTGGGTTGGGCGGTGAAGAATCCGAAGCGCGTCCGATCGCTGGTGATCTTCAACACCGCAGCCTTCCTGGGCGGGACGATGCCTCGACGGATTCGAATGAGTCGCTGGCCGATCATCGGCGGAATGGGCGTTCGACGAATGAATCTGTTCGCCAAGTCCGCCCTTCAGCTCGCCTGCATGCACCAGGATCGAATGATTCCCGATGTGGTCGAAGGATACCTGCACCCGTATGACTGCTATGAGAATCGAGTGGGCATCCTTCGTTTTGTGCAGGACATACCGTTCAATTCCAGGGTTCCCAGCCATGCGGTGATGGCCGAAATCGAGCGGAACCTGCCTGCCCTGGCCGACAAGCCGATGACCATTTTCTGGGGCGGACAGGACTTCGTGTTCACTGATAAATATCTGGAGTCGTGGAAGGAGCGGTTTCCCGCGGCGACCGTTCACCGATTTGCCGACGCGGGCCACTATGTCGTGGAAGACGCTTATGAGCGTATTCTGCCGCTCCTGCGCGAGTTCCTACAGTGACGCATAATCATAACGCCGGATTCATGAATCGAGCCCGCAGTTTCGATTTGAAATGTCCATGACCGAGAACAAATCAGAATTCACGCTGGATCGCATTGTGCGGGTGGTCCTGACGGCCGCGGGCGCGGTGGCGTTTTTCTTGCTCCTGCGGTTTCTCTCGGACGTACTGCTGCCTTTTGCGGCGGCGGTGATCCTGGCCTATCTCATCAATCCCATCGTTCGAGTATTTGAATCAAAGATTAAGAGTCGAGGGGCGGCCGTCGCGCTGACTTTGGTCGGAATGGGACTTTTCGGCATCGCGATTGTGGCCGTCATTGTGCCGTTGATGTGGCTGCAGGTGGAACGGTTCGAGCGGAGCATCTCCCGATTGCGGGCCGACATGGTTGCCGCCAGATCGGAACTGCCGGACGAAATGGAGCCTTTCCCCGAAGACGTGCCGGCCGGAATCTCCGACGACTTGGATCCCGCCAATGGGAGTTTCGACGCGGACGAACATAGTGCCGATGGCGCCGCAGTGGGAGCGTCGAACGATGGGTGGGCCGGGTCGCGAAAATCGCCCCTGGGATGGACGGAGTTGCGTGACGGATGGAGCGAGTATCGTCGCGATGGCGCAAGGGGCAGACCACGGAGCGAGCGCATCGCAGAGCTTTACCAAGCGATTTCCGGCACGTTCTTCGGAGACAATGTGGACGATGCGATCGCCTTTACCGACACAGCCCGCTTCCGCGAACTCGTGATCAATTCGCTGAAGTCCCTGGCCGTCGGTGGATTGACCGTACTGGGATTTTTCTTCAATTTTCTGGCGGGCATGATCGGGTTGGTCATTGTGCTGCTCTATCTCGTTTTCCTTCTGATCGACTATCCAAAGTACTCGCGCACCTGGCCGAACATGATCCCGCCCCAGTACCGTAACGCGGCGGTCGAATTCCTTGGTGACTTTAATAACGCCATGCGGCGGTATTTCCGGGGGCAGGCCGTTATCGCCCTATTGACCGGGACGTTGTTCGCCATCGGATTCACCATCATCGGATTACCGATGGCCGTGCCGTTCGGCCTGCTCATCGGACTGCTGAACATGGTGCCCTACCTGTCGGCCGTTGCGGTGGTGCCGGCGCTGTTGCTGGCGGCGCTTCGGGCCATCGAAGGCGACGCGAGCTTGCTCGGATCGATCCTGCTCGTGTTGACAATTTTTGCCGTTGTCCAATTGATTC
>JBGTDB010000344.1:0-1568 GCA_041748515.1 Phycisphaerae bacterium | reverse complement strand
GCTTCAGGTTGACCTTGTCGAGGTCGGTTCCGCGGCCGTCAGTTCCTTTTGGGGTTTCAAGAATCATCGGGACGCCCTTCCACCGCGGGTCGTTGAGGAAATGGCGAAAGCCTTCCTTGCCGATTTTTCCTTTCCCGATGTGTTCGTGCCGATCGACGCGGCTGCCAAGTTCGCGTTTCGAGTCGTTCAGGTGGACGCAGTGAACGCGATGGGTTCCCACCGACTCGTCGAGTTCTTCCATCATCTGCGAATATTTGTCCGGCGAGCGAAAATCGTGGCCGGCCGCGAAGAGGTGGCAGGTGTCCAGGCACACACCTAATCTTTCCGGCTGGACGGAACGCCCAATGATTTCCGTCAGATGCTCGAAGCGATGCCCAACGGAAGTACCCTGCCCGGCCGTGGTTTCCAAAAGCAATCGGGATCGAAATCCCGCACACCGCGATTGAACTTCATCGATCCCTTGGGCGATCAGACGAATGCCCTCCTCTAACGACCCGCCCAGATGGGCTCCGGGGTGAAAAACCAGCCCGGAAATGGCAAGAGTCTCGCATCGCTCGAGCTCGAGCGTCAGGGTATCCAGGCTGAGGACCCGGACCTGCGAGTTGGGGGCGGCGAGATTGAGCAGATACGTTGCATGCGCGACAACGGATCCAAGGGCCGTAGCCTTCTGGGCGGCCCGGAAAGCCCGGACTTGCCCTTCGGTCAACGGAGGCGCCCGCCACTGCCGCTGATTCTTGACGAAAATCTGTAAACAGTCGGCGCCGATATTCACGGCACGGGCAAAGGCTGTTTCGAGCCCTCCGGCTACAGACACGTGCGCCCCAAGGCAAAGGGCGTGGCGGATGATTCGGGAGTCTGATTTGGCGGTGCGCATCGCGAATCCCTACCCGCCCGAAACATAGGATGCAAACACGGGACAGGCCCGGGTCGGGCACCCGGCTGCTCTGGGCGGCCAGCCGTCCGGCAGATTCAAGGAGGTGCGAAAATACATGCGAATGACGAATCGGCGGTGCCCGGAAAGCGAAGTCAAAGGAGGTTGATGAGCCGTCGGTGCGCCGTTTCACATCTGACCACAAGGCGAAGTGTCATTTTAATTCGATAGTTGAAATCGGCGGGCCAACAGAAGCGCAAATCCGCCAACAACGTTGGATGTCAGGAGCTGCCGCGTGCAGATTTTTACGATGTCGATAGAATTGCGCCAATGTGACTGGGAAACCCAATGAAAGAGAACCACATGACCAAGCCGGCGCATACGAAAGGTGAGATCGAGGCATCGGTCTGCGCGGAGCTTTCTGGGTTCGAGCAGAAGCATATGGGACGTGGCCCCCAATCCCTTGAGGCGAACTTACAGGGCAACATGCTTGTCATCCGCATGCAAGGTGTGCTCACGGCCGCTGAGAAGCGCCTTGTATCGGTCGAATCTACGGAGCGAGGTCGGGACCTGGTGAAGCAAATGCGAAGGCAACTGCTCGAGTCGGCAAGGCCGATCCTTGCTGAAACCATTGAGCGAATAACCGGGGTGGGCGTCCGCAGTATGCACCATGATGTCAGCACGGTGACCGACGAAA
>JBGTDB010000343.1:0-9957 GCA_041748515.1 Phycisphaerae bacterium | reverse complement strand
GCGTGCCAGGTCGCGACCGCGTCCCGCGGATCGAACAGGTAGGCCTCGGTATCGGTTTTCAAGTATGTTCCGAGAACCGCCTGGGCCTTGGCCCCGAGCATGATCCGGCGTTCGTGGCCATGGTGTTGGGTCTTGTGCTCGATCGGTGTGTAGACCCATAGCTTCCCCGTCGTGTCCAGGTCGCGGCCCCGCATGGCAACGACCTCCCCCGGGCGCATCCCGGTGAGCCTCTGGATGTCGATCATCCCGGCAACGGGGGTGAGAACGACTTTCTTCACCGCGTCTACGTGTTCGTCTGGTACCGGGAGAATCCGCCGGGGTTCGCGTGCATCGGAGTCCCCGGCCCGCAGCCCTTCGACGGTAGACAAGCCGTGCCAGGATGATGGGGGGAGCAATTCCTCGCGCACGCCCCACTTGAACATGCGCTTCACCGTCCCCGCCCGTTTGTTCACCACCCCGCGACACCAGCCCTTGGCGACAAACGACGCAACGACGATTTGCAGGGCCTTGGGACCGAAGGTCGCGGCCTGGGTGGACCCGTAGAGCGTCAGGAGCGGGCCCAGGGCCATTTTCGCCTCGGACCGATAGCGATCACCCCCGCGACGCTTTGAAGCGGCCAGCTCGACCCAATTGAGCCAGGCCAGGGCCAGCTCGTTGACGGTGAGGCAGCGGGGCGCCTCGGGGAGCTTCCGGCCCCCGGCGAGCCACCGACCCACCAGCTCTTCGTAACGGGTCTTGCTGTCGGGGGTGTCATGCTTGCCCAGGTAGTGAGACTTCCCGTCGAGTACCACAACGGCCTGTCCGGACGGCTTGTGAATTCTGTACTTCGGAGTGTGATCGGGGCTTTTCCGAACCCTCATTAGCGGCCTCCCAGCGACGGTAGACTACCGTCCATTTTGGGGTTTTCAGCCGCACCGCCCGACTCAGGCGGGTAACCGTAACTTACGGGTTCGGCGATACTTACGTTCGATGGAGCCAGCGAGACTCGAACTCGCGACCTTCTGCATGCCATGCAGACGCGCTCCCAACTGCGCCATGGCCCCGTGGAGGAGGATTATCGCCAATTCCCCCGACATTGCAACCATGCGGAAATCTCATTTGCGGCATACCCGGTAAAATCCCGAGGCGCCGTTCCCGTTGACGCCAGAAAGGGGACGCGTTATGTCAGCGCCATGATAATGTTCTCCTCGTCGCATGTTTGGAAGATCGAAATATTCGTGCCGTGGGTCCGCACGGCGAATCGGGCAAGACCTAGAGTCAATGACAACAACGTTTCTAACGTCTATTCGGTGAGCCGATGAAAGCCCTGAAAACATTGGAATCGAACTCTTCCGAATTCGTTTACGATGTTGTCGGCGACGGCAATCTCGATGAAATCATTCCGTTGCTGGCCCGCGACGCACGAAAAATGTCGAGCATAGAACGGCAAGTCCAACAATTGCATACCCGGCATGAGTTGATCCGCGGAGACGCGAGGCTTCTGGGCGAATTGGCCGATTCAAGCGTTCATCTTGTGGTGACATCGCCGCCCTATTGGACCTTGAAACGCTATAATGAGCACGAGGCCCAGCTTGGCCACGTCACCGATTACGAGGCGTTTCTGGATGCACTGGACACAGTCTGGCGGCACTGCCTTCGAGCTCTTGTTCCCGGCGGCCGACTTGTCTGCGTCGTAGGAGACGTTTGCCTGTCTCGGCGCAAGAATAACGGCCGGCACACGGTCGTCCCGCTTCACGCGGCCATTCAAGAGCGATGCCGTCGAATTGGCTACGACAACCTCGCCCCGATTATCTGGCACAAGATCGCCAATGCGAGCTACGAAGTGGAGGGCAGCAGCGCCGGTTTTCTCGGCAAGCCTTATGAGCCCAATGCGGTCATCAAGAACGATATCGAGTTCATTCTCATGCAGCGAAAGCCAGGCGGCTACCGCAGCCCCGGTCGTGTCGAGCGTGTCCTCAGTGCGATTTCCGTGGAGAATCACCAACTCTGGTTTCGGCAAATTTGGAACGACGTGACCGGCGCATCCACACGAAGCCATCCGGCGCCTTACCCTCCCGAACTTGCGGAACGGCTGGTTCGGATGTACAGCTTTGTCGGCGACACTGTGCTCGATCCCTTCATGGGCACGGGCACGACGAACCTGGCCGCCGCTCGCTGGGGGCGAAACAGCATCGGCGTGGAGATTGATTCCGATTACTTCGAAATGGCCCGCAAGCGAATCGCCATAAACACGGCGGACCTGTTCATGGCTTCCGAAATCCGGGTGCACGAGCGATGACGGAGAAACTCAAGAACCAAGTCTGTCAGGCAGTTCGGCACTTCTGGATTACACGTCAGAAACAAGCCGACCGGCAAGGAACTGTTTCCGGTATTCGAGATGCCGGCGCTCGGTCGGCCGTCACCGGCGGCGCTCAATTGGATGGCTTTGTCGAACTCGTTCGCCAAGTCCTTCACGACAACGCGGTCCAGTCCGAACACATCTTCACCAAACAGCGAATTGAGATTCCCGGATGGTTTCGACCCGAAAAGTGCTGGGATCTTCTTGTTGTTCGCGAAGGCGTGCTCATTGCCGCCCTTGAATTCAAGTCTCAGATCGGACCCTCCTTCGGCAACAACTATAACAATCGAACCGAAGAGGCTCTTGGAAGCGCCACGGACGTACTGGCGGCCTACCGCGAAGGCGCTTTCAAGCCCTCTGCTCGACCCTGGCTTGGCTATCTAATGTTACTTGAAGAGTCGCCGCGATCAACGGCACCGGTTCGTGCCAAGGAGCCGCATTTCAAAGTCTTCGAGGAGTTCCGAGAGGCGTCCTATGCAAAGCGATACGAGATTCTCTTGACCAAACTCCTTCGCGATCGACTGTACGACGGCTCATGCCTACTTTTGTCAGACCGGGATTCAGGACCGTCCGGCGGGTTCAGCGAACCGAGCGCTGAGTTGTCTCTTGCAGGGTTCGTTCAATCGCTATTGGCCCGAATCAATGCCGTTTCACGGATCGCGTAACGGCTCGATTAGCAATGTTGTTTCACAGCAACCGCCTTGAGTGAATTGGCAATCCATTGTCAAAACCAAACGTGCAAGGCGAAGGACTTGAAACGCGCGGGCGGCCCCACTGCGCTCCGGGCTTCCGGCTCAACCCAAACCGGGTGATTGTTCCTTTGCATCCGACATACCACACGATATTCGTGTACTTATCGTTTTCTGCTTGGGCCGCTTTATAGAGCAACATCGACGTCGCCGTGGAATCAAGAGTTGGCGAAGTGAAGCTCGTCGATTTGCGGCACGTCGATGGAATGGGCGGATTCCGCTCGGGCGCGATCTTATTACAATCCCGGCCATGAGCCACAGACCCGTAGCCAATCCGCCCGGCAACTCGCCCGGACGCCTCCTCGCGTTCTTCCACAGCTTTCTCGATCTGCTCCATTTGCCGCGGGCGTTCTGGTTTATTCAGGCCGTGTTTCTCCTCGACAACATGGCCTACTTCGGCGTCTTGACCCTGATGGCCACATACCTGTCCACGGACATGGCCTGGGGCGATACGCCGGCCCATTGGGCCGTTGGGATTTTCACGGGGATGGTCACGCTCTTCATGCTCGGCGTGGGCAGCTATGCGGAAGGCTTTGGGCTTCGGCGGGCCTTGATTTTCGCCCTGTTTATCAGCATTGGTGGGCGAGCGCTATACAGTTACGCCTACGAGGTTCCAGGTGCTTTTAAGGCGATTATGGCCGTCTTTTTTTCGCTGGTCATCATGGCCGTCGCCGCCGGGATCATCCAACCGGTCTGCTATTCCGGCGTTAAGCAGTACACCGACGAAAAAACCAACGCCATGGGCTACGGGCTGCTCTACGCCCTTATGAATCTGGGCATTGTATTTGTCGGAGCGATTTCCGCCTGGGTGCGGCCGGGGGTCGATCGACTGATCGCCAATGACCTGAATCTCGAACGGCCGCTCGATACGTTGCTCGTTCCGCTCGCCCGGACCAAGGAGAGCGGCGTGCAGGCGGTCAACCTCGTCTGCGCGGGCATTTCCATGATCGCTTTCCTTTTTTTCATTCTGACAATGACCCGGCGGGCGGAATCGGCCAAGACTCGCCCCGACACCGCCGAGCAGAACCGGGCCGCCGCGACCGAATCGATCGCCACGCGACTCTACAAGTACTTCGCGGGCGGCCCATTCACCAACGCCCGTTTCGTCTTCTTTATTTTCATGCTGCTGCCCGTGCGGACCCTGTTCGCCCATCAGTGGCTGACCATGCCGCAATATATCCTCCGAGCTTATCCGCAGGGCATCTCCGACTACATGGAATGGCTGGTTAACTGGATCAATCCGCTCATCATTTTCGTGGGGGTGCCCATTGTGACCGCCCTGACCAAACACGTTCACGTCTATCGAATGATGATGATCGGGACGCTGGTCTCGGCGGTGCCGATATTCCTGCTGGTTCCGGGCCCCAATTTGGGAATGCTGATTGCCTATTTCGTGGTCTTCTCAATTGGCGAGTGCCTGTGGTCCGCTCGCTTTTACGAATACACGTCGGAGATCGCACCGCCCGGCCGCATCGCCCAATACATGGGCCTGGCCAACATCCCCTGGCTTCTGGCCAAGACCACCACGGGGTTTTACTCAGGCTATGTCCTGGCCACGTATTGCCCACAGAACGTCCTGCCGGAGGCCCAAAATCAAACGGGCGGGATGTGGATTCTCTATGGCTGCATCGCCATGACCACGCCGCTCGGGCTGTGGGCGGCGCGCAAGTGGGTCATGCGCGGGCTGCAAATGAAACAAGAATGACGCTTGAGGAATGGCACATCGAGAGTGGCGGACAGGAGCCGCTCGAACTACTACGAGCGTAGCGTTGTCCGGTCGATGTGCCGCAGTTCGCCTGACGGGCGTGTCCCGCCACAACGATCAACAACTACCAGATTACGAAATAGCCAAATCACCAGATAAGCTCGCCATTGCCGGTTCATACGGTTCAAGCTCACCATATTCCATGCGAATCTCGTCAAATTGGCGCTCGCAGCGCACAAAGGCGTCGACCAGCACCGGGTCGAAATGCCCGCCGGATTCGCGGCGGATGATCTCGACGGCTTCTTCGTGCGAGCGGGCGTCTTTGTATCTCCGCTCGCTGGTGATCGCGTCGTAGGCGTCCACGACGGAGATGATTCGGGCCGAAAGAGGTATCTGGTTACCGCCCAGCCGTCGCGGATAACCGGTCCCGTCGTACCGCTCGTGGTGACAATGGGCGATGTCGATGCACATTTGCAGAAGCGGTACCGGATGGGCCGGATCCAGAGCCTGTGACAACACCCGACGGCCGATGTCGGTGTGGGTCTTCATGATCTGGAATTCTTCGTCGGTCAGCTTGCCCGGCTTCGTGAGAATGTCATCGGCGATGCCGACCTTTCCGATGTCATGCATCGGCGCCGCCTGCACCAGCGATTCGATGAATCGGTTGCTGACCAGGTGAGCATAGGGCCCCTCGCGCTGAAGCTCCGTTGCCAGAACTCGGGCGAATCGGGACACGCGTTTCAGATGGAGCGTCGTTTCCTCGTCGCGATACTCGGCAAGTCGCCCCACAGTTTCCAGCAGAATGCGGACGGACTGCTGTAGGCGATCTCGCCGCGTAGTATTGTCCAGTGCAATCGCGGCCGCGTCGGCCACGGAGCGCAAGCACTCGATTTCCTCCTCAGTGAACGCTGCGTTGTCCGGTTTCTCCGTTACGTTAAGCACACCAATGACGCCCTCGGACGTCTCTAATGATGTCGAGATCAGCGGCGTGGAAAGAAAAGTATTGCTCCGATAGGCTTGCCGACCTTCTCCATTCGCCCCGTAGGCTCGCGCGGAGAACGTCTTCCCGCTTCGAAAGACCTGACCGGTGATGCCTTGTTCGTTCTTGATTCGAAGGCGACCAACTGCTTCGGGGTCCATGCCGATCGCCCGCTCACATACCAGGAACTCTCCCGAGGCGTCTCGAAGAAACAATGAGATTCTCTTTGCATGAGTCGTCTGATCGACGCAGCGTACCAGCAGGTCAAGAACGTCATCGCGAGACGAGGCATGATTCAAATCACGCATGAAGTCGTAGAGTACTTCGAGACGCTCCGTCTTGGCTCCGATTTCCGCCTCGAGCCGGGCGTTGAGACGATCCAGATCTTTGTGGGCGGCGGCCAGGCGATAAACGGTGCGTACCCGGGCCAGAAGCTCAGCAACGTCAAACGGCTTGAAAAGGTATTCCTGAGCACCGGCGTCCAGCCCTGCGATCACGTCTTCCGAGCGAGAACGCGCGGTGAGCATGATCACGGGGATGTCGGCCGTGCGAACATCTGTCTTCAGGGCTCTCGTGGCTGAGACGCCGTCCATGCCCGGAAGCCCGATGTCCATAATGACAAGGTCGGGCAACTTCTCGCGAGCGAGCTCGACGGCGGCCTTCCCCTCGACGGCCTCCAGGATTTCGAAGCCGGCGGCGCGCAGATGCGCGGATAGGATGAAACGCAGTTCGGCGTCGTCCTCGACAATCAGAATGCTCCCATGGTTTGGATTCGGCATCTTAGCCCCCCATGCGCTTGCTTCCACGCTCCCCGTCAAGTCCGGGTCCGCCATCGACTCAAAGGTACATTACGCCTCGTGCATGGCACGGGGTCCGATCACCGAGCCGATGAGCCGGATTATGCAAGTGTTGGTTTAAGTGCGGTTCCGAATTTTATGGACGTCTTGCCTGAACTGGTCACAAGCTTTGCACATCGATTCAGCCAGACGCCCCTGAGCGTTGACAGGGAGCTTGGCTGACTTAGACTGCCCCCCAAGTCCCCGTGGCACAATTGGATAGCGCGTCGGCCTCCGGAGCCGAAGGTTTCAGGTTCGAATCCTGACGGGGACGTTACGCGGGTCTTGGCTCTGCGACGAACGACGAACCAGTTTTTGGCCGGCATTGAAGGCATTTCAAGGAATCGTTGTTGGGCGGCGGAGTGAGTGCAATCGGCTATCCCGGCTAATAATATAAAGACTACAACTTAGCGCCGGCCGCTGTTAATCGGGCAGCAGGCTGAGTTAAAGTGTGTCTGTATCTTGCGATGGAGCCTCTTGCGTTATCGGTCGGGATTTGTTATCTTTCGCAATGGTTGTTTAAGGTTTTGTGCCGAAGCAACCTCGGGGTATCGTTGGGCATAGCGCTCCGGCACCGTGTGCGTGTTCTTTGGCCCCGATATTCAGATTTTCCCGCGACGGGGGAAGCAGGTCGCAGAGGGGCAGTTGCAAGGTTTAGGGATGGTTGACCTGTCGCCGTGAGCGGCGTGGGTCGCGGTGAAAGGTCACGCTTGATAAGAGCGGAAAGGGAACTGCAATGCGAACAGCAATCCGTGCGGCAACAGTAGCAGTGTTTGGAATGGGAGTTCTTGCGTCCTCATTTGTAAGCGCAAATGATCGAACCCGGGTGCGAGAACTGAAAGGTTCGTCCTTGAGTCTTCATGTGGCCAGTTTGGAGCCGGATTCCGGGCTACAACGAATGGCGCTTCCGGATGGGACGGCGCTTTACGTCACGCCACGTCCGAATTGGAATGCGGTGGATGTGCTTTCTGCGAATGATCAAGGCACCGGCTTGAATCTACGCCTTTCGGGCGATGCGACGAATCGAATGATTTCGCTGCTTGGTGGATCTGCGAGTGCGCGACTCGCGGTGCTTGTCGACGGAGGATTGGTCTCCGCGGCAACCATCGGTCGTGATGGCATGATTCAGATTGATGGCCTCTCGATTGAAAGTGCGGATCGGATTGTTCGTGCGGTTCGGGGCGAACAGCCAATCGTTGCGGGGCCCGTTTTTTCGGTTGTTAATGCTGGCGAAAGCAATGGACTGCACCACATTGATGTTTTCGTTCAGGGCGTTACGGATCTGCGCAGCTACCAGGTCATGCTCTTGACGGGCGGTGGAGAATCCGGGAGATTGGAAGTTGCCGACGTCAATATTCGCCAGGACCGTCCTGATTATGTTTTCGGCAGCTCTGAAATAATTCCGGTCGAAGGCCGTACCAATGGTCGCCTTGCGGCCGTCGTCTGGAATAACAGCGCGGATGTGGTAAACCCGAGCTATCTTGGGACGATTTCTTTCCGCCCGTCTGCTGACGCTCAGGGTGTTTTTCGGGTCGCAATCAATGTGGGCCCGCAAACTATTTTGGGCGACACCAACAATCAGGAAATGAGCTACAGCGCAGGCCCGGACGCCCGTATCATGGTCGGGACAATCACCAAGGGTGATCGCAAGTAAATAAGCTGACTTATGGTGAGGTTGTTTCCCGTTTAACTAGGATCGCGATGGCTTAACATCGCACAGCCAAGCCGAACTCAACATCCCGTCCGGCAAGCCCGGGCGGGATGTTCTTGTTTCCTTTAAGTGCCGCCCCTGGCCAGGTTGACAACGAAAGGCGGCCGACTACTCTTCCTTCCAGTGCGGGTAAGTCGATTGCTTTGTCGCCCGGACAGTGTGCCAGCGGATGTGGCGGAATTGGCAGACGCGCAGGTTTCAGGTACCTGTGGGGGCAACCCCGTGGAGGTTCGACTCCTCTCATCCGCAGTTTTTCTCTCTTTGGCGACCGATAAACCCTTCTGCTTTTCATTCAAGAGCGGTCAGAAATCATTTCGACCGACAAACGAATAAAAGAGAGTCATTTGGGGCTAGCGAGACCAGGCATGAGTGATACACCATCATCCAGAGGCGATTCAGAAAGCCAAAGAATGAGAGAGGGGAGCTCTTACCCAAAGCACATTCAGGACGGTATCAGAGATACCTTTGAATCCATCATTGTCGCCCTGATCCTGGCCTTTGTGTTTCGAGCTTTCGTCGTTGAGGCGTTTGTCATTCCCACCGGCTCCATGGCACCCACGCTTTACGGGGCCCACGGGACTGTGATTTGTGACAATTGCGGCACCCAAACGGCCTACGGACTTCGCGATCTTGAGGATCCGCGGCAGATTCAGTTGGTCCGTCGAACCGATCGCGTGACCTGTCCGAATTGCGGCTACATCAGCACGGACTTGAGGGTCAGCGATGACCAAATGAACCCCGAGCGAGGGGACCGCATTCTTGTGCTCAAGTGGCCATTGGATTTCGGAGGAAAGCGGTTTGAACCAGCCCGCTGGGATGTCACGGTCTTCAAGGATCCGTCCGACGGCGCCACAAACTTCATCAAGCGCCTCGCGGGTCTTCCCAATGAAGTCCTGATGATTCTACAGGGCGACGTCTACACCGTTCCTCTGTCAGAGCTGTCGGAAAGAACCTTGCAGTCCTTGGACGAACTTCGGCATGAGAAGCATCTACTGTTGACTGGGCAACGTGTCGGCCGATTGCAAGCTCCGCCGGCGGCAGCGATGTCAGAGCTTGATCGCAAATTGACTCCCGCCCGGAAGCCACCGGAGGCCCAATCGGTTCTCTGGTTCAATGTTTACAATCATGACTATACGCCTCGCCGGGAAGATCCCAGGCAGCCCCGATGGCATGCTCCCGCCGGTGAGGCTTCGGGCTGGGAGGTCATTCCCCGTCGGTTGAAGTATTCCGACCAGGCAATTCCGGGAGACGAGATCGAACTCGTTAACGGCGATTATCGAGCGACGGTTGCCTACAACATCACCGAGCGAGCAGCGCCAACGGTACACGATCATCGAGTGAGTTTCTTTGTTGTACCGGAATCAGAATCCGGCAGCATCGCCGTCCGTCTGGCAAAGCTGGGGCGAGCTTTCACCGCAACTGTGCAGATGGATGGCCACCTTTCAATTCAAGAGTCGGCCGGTGTGGCGCAGCGGCGTCCACCGGTGAACATCGAAGGGAAGATTGCACCGCTTACGGCGGGTCACGCGTTTGATTTCGCTTTCGAGAATGTCGATTATCGACTGGCTTTGTATGTCAATGGGGCGGAAGTGCTCGCGAGCGACTCCGATCGCGAGTCCTCCGGATTCTACGGCCCGGA
>JBGTDB010000342.1:0-4406 GCA_041748515.1 Phycisphaerae bacterium | reverse complement strand
CGGGCGCAATTGAAAACGGTTCTGGATTTGCCGACGGTGTGAACGCGGTTGTGGTCGTGCCGCTTAACGGAACAGCCCTCGCGCCGTTCACCATCCAGGTCAGCGGCGATAAGGGCGCTGGTCTGGTTTGTTCAACGAGCTTGCTCAGATCAAGGCACCGCTCAACGCGTTCCTCAAACAGAGGCAGTGAGTCAAATTTCACCCCTGCCGTAGCGAGCCGAGCGAGCGAATGGGCAAGCTGCACAAGTCCGTTGCGCCCCGGCTGATCAAGGTGGATCGCCGAATACGGGCGATCGCCGAGTGAATGGCGCACGAGCCCGGTCAGGACGTTCCCGGGTCCGACCTCAATGAAGACCCGCGCCCCGGCCGCATACATGGCCTCGATCTCATTGGCGAAACGAACCGGGCTGATCAGGTGCTCAACCAGTCGATCCCGAATGGCATCGTTATTTCGTGGAAAGGGGGCGGCCGTCGTGTTTGAGTAGACGTCGATGCGGGGCTCGGCGAGCGGTACTCCTTCCAAGACCTGACGAAATGGAGCCTGGGCGCTTTCGAAAAGCCTTGAATGAAACGCGCACGATACGTTTATTCGTCTGGCCGCGATCCCACGTGCGGTCAATGTGCGGATAGCGTTCTCGACGCCTTGCTCAGTTCCCGAGATCACAGTCTGCACGGGACTGTTGATGTTAGCAATGGTTACATCGTCGATGCTGAGAATCGCCTCGGCGACCGTTTGCTCATTCGCGCTGATGGCGGCCATGGCCCCGGGGTCGCGGCCGGCGGCTTGCGCAATTAGTCGCCCCCGGGCCTCGGAAATGCGGATTAGTTCATCCGCGGAAAAGGCTCCAGCGGCGCAAAGCGCCACGTACTCGCCAAAACTGTGCCCACCGACAAGATCCGGATAGAGGCCGAGTTTGCTCGCTAAAGCGAGCATCGCCAGGTTGGCCGCACCCATCGCGGGCTGAGCGATGTTCGTCGCAGTCAGTGCCCGCTGGTCCGCGGTGCGATCATCATCGTTGAATTTCGGATGAGGAAAAACCATCCGGCTTAACGGTTGTCCCAGTGCATTTTCCAGGATGCGGTCGGCCCCTTCGAACGCCTCACGGACGACTGGAAACGCAATGGCCAAGTCTCGCAACATGTTCACCGACTGCGACCCCTGTCCGGGGAAAAGGAATGCAATCGATCCGGCGATCGGCGCGGCCGAATAGTAAATACCCTTCGGGTCATTCAAACTTGTTGGCTCGGATGCCAGTTCCACCCGGGCCTTGGTCAGTTTTTCGCGAAGATCGGAAAGAGACTCGCCGACGATGGCCAGACAGTGCGCCCCGTGTTCATGCGCATGCGACTCACACACCGACGCGGCGAGTTCGACGAGATTGGGCTCTGCTCCTTGGGTCAGATCATCCGAGAGTCTTTCAATCGAAGCGAGAAGCGCTCTCATTGATTCGGCGCGCCAAATGAACAGCTCCGCAGGCCAGCAAGCAGGACGAGGCGCTAATTGCGGTCGTTCGATTCTAACTTCTCCATTCGCTGATCGATGTTCTTCCAGCACCGCGTGAAAGTTCGTTCCGCCGAAGCCGAACGCGCTGACCCCCGCGCGCCTCGGCGTTCCGTCGGCGGGTGCCAACCAGGGCCCGGTCTCGGAGTTGATAAAGAACGGGCTGGCCTCAAAGTTCGACTTTGGATTCGGACGATTCACCCCGGCCGTCGGCGGCAGGGTCTTGTGATAAAGGGCCAGAGCGGCCTTGATCAGCCCGGCGACTCCGGCCGTACACTTGGTGTGACCGATCAAGCTCTTGACTGAGCCCAGCGCACAGCCCTGAACTTCCGCCCCGGCCTCGGTAAACGTCCGCGCGAGTGCCTCGACTTCCGATTGATCGCCCGCGACGGTTCCCGTTCCGTGGGCCTCGACCAAGCCGATTGTCCTAGGATCGACGCCTGCCTTTGCGTACGCCCGTTCCAGGGCCCGCATTTGCCCGGCGGGGCGCGGGGCGGTGAGTCCCCGGTCTTTTCCGTCGCTGGACGAGCCGACCCCCTTGATAACGGCGTAAATCCGGTCGCCGTCGCGCTCAGCGTCCGAAACCCGCTTGAGCACGAGCATGGCGATTCCTTCGCTGATGACGATGCCGTCGGCCGATTCATCAAAGGTCTTGCATTGCCCGGTGGGGGACAGGGCCTGAGTCTTGCTGAAGCAGAGATAGGCGAAGGGGCTTTGCATAGTGTCGGCCCCGCCGACAATAACCATGTCGCTGGTGCCGGATTCCAGTTCCTCTACGCCCAGCCGCACCGCCGCAAGCGATGAAGCACATGCCGCGTCAACCGTATAATTGGTGCCACCGAAATCGAATCGATTCGCGACCCGACCGGCCGCAACGTTCATCAGCAGTCCCGCAAAAGAGTCTTCAGTCCATTCGGGCAATGCGCTATCAAGCGCTTGTATCAGCCTGGCTGTTTCATCCGGCGATTTGTTTGCGCGGGCCATGAAGTAGGGGAGAAGTGCTCGGAAACCATAACCTAGACCCAAGTCTGCAACGCCGCCGCCCGCTCCGAGAATGACCGACGTCCTGCTTCGATCAAACGGGCGGCTTCCATAACCCGAGTCGTCCAGCGCATGGCGGACGGCCTCCAGAACCAGGAGTTGCAACGGCTCGATCGACGGCAGCGAGTTTGGCGGCATGCCGTATCGCGTCGGATCGAAGGGGACGTCATCGATAAACCCGCCCCATTTGGAGTAAATCTTGTCTCGGGCCGCCAGGTCGGCACTGAAATAGCTCTCCCATTTCCAACGGTCGGCCGGTATCTCCGTGACGGCGTTGACCTTGTTGCAGATATTCTCCCAGAAGCGATTCAGGTCGGCCACCTTGGGAAACATGCAAGACATTCCGACGATGGCCACACCGCGTTCGTGCCTTTTGTTTATGACGCCATCGTGCCTCCGTGCTTCCGCATCGCCGCGACCGAACGTCCTCAATCTCTCGATCCCGCCCTGGCTGACGTTTTCGTGAAGCTCCTTCATGGAGCAGACGCCGTCGCGGAGCGCGGCCACCTGCCCGATCATGTACAGGCCTTCGCGATGTTGGGCTTGTTCGTCAATTTCGATGAGCGGGTTCCCACACGATTCGTCATATTGAATTTCGGAATCTCGACGCTCGCAGCCATTTTCTTCGTGCCTCTTCAGGCCCTTGGACGCGATCCGTAGCCGCCCCAGGTTTAGCCGCTCGAGCGCGTCGCGAATTTCCTCTTTCGATTTTCCCTCGCGGATCAGGCGGCGCTTTTCAGCGGCGAAGAATTGCCCGAATTCGGTATCGGCGCTCCGCGTGGCGTGTCCGACTCCAGTCTCCAACAGGACCGTTTGACGGCAATCCAGGGCTTCCCTCTGGAATCCCGGCAGAATCGCCCCGGATTCCACGGCCTCTCTGGTGAATAGATAGGAAGTGCCCATCAGCAGGCCGATGCGCACGCCGCGATCCGTGAGCGGTGCGGCCATGGCCGCCACCATCGCGGCCGATCGGGCATCGTGAATGCCACCCGCAAACAGAACGTGACATTCGCCCGCTGTTTGTGAGCCGATGGCTTTAGCCCGCGCGGACTCGAGGACTTCCGGCTGCTCTCGACTCCAAGGATTGCTTCGTGCCATGTTCGGCGTGACCAAGACCCTATGCGAGTGTTCTCCGGCCAGATGGTCCAGGATCACCCGGATCATCGAGTCCCAGAGGACGAAACTCGTGCGCGGCCCGACGTGTCCGCCGCACTCACGACCCTCAAAGATGAATCGCCGGACTCCGGAATCCAGAAACATCTTCAGCAGCCCGGGCGACGGAACGTGCAGATATGTTTGAATGCCTTCCCGCTCGAGCGCCGCCGCCTGATCCGGTCGCCCGCCGGCGATAATCGCAAAGCGTGGAGAATGCTTTCGCACTTCGGCAAGTTGTTCCTCGCGAAGTTCCTGCGGAACAAAACCAAGGATCCCAATGCCCCACGGGTGATCGCCGAGTTTTGCCTTGGTTTCCCTTAGCAGTTTCGCAACCTCTGGTCCGCGCGATAGTGCAAGCGCAAGGAATGGCAATGCTCCGTTCTCTGCGACGGACGATGCGAAATCGGCCAAGTCACTGACCCGCGTCATCGGTCCCTGGACGATCGGATAGGCCGTACCGTGCGATTGTGCGAGAGGCGCGCCGGGACGAAGCGCCTGGTCGCATGCGGCGATGCGGCAACTGGCGGCGGCGTTTCGGACGATCGCACCGCAAATGGACTTAACAGTTCGGAATTCTTCTGCGAGCCCTCTCGCAAGCGCCGCGTCCTGGCTGACGAGCAGGATCCTGGGGGCGACATCACGGGCACCTGGGCCTTGTGTGTTTGAAGGGTCGGAAGTGCGGCACCACGCAGCGCGCTGTTCGACCGCG
>JBGTDB010000341.1:0-6617 GCA_041748515.1 Phycisphaerae bacterium | reverse complement strand
AATTCCTACCCGACCGCTGGACCCCACCTCTCGACAACCGCTCCGATTGATCATGCACCCGCAGGCCCCGAGCCCAACCCGCGCCCACGCGACCTGCAGTTCGCCGGACGGCTACGTCCAAAAAACGACGGTGCAAGTACGTTGCTACGTTTGAGCATCATCCCGCCGGGCCGTTTGTTCCGGCTGCGCTGAGCCGCGCATCGAGAATACTTAGAAGGTCGGTCCACCCGTCGCCGACCGTGCTCGGCTCAATGGTGCCCAGATCCGCCCGGAGTCGTCTCGCGCGATCGGGGTTTGTGGCCATGGCCGGCGAATCTACGTATTTTCGCACGGTTTCCACAATCTTGGCCTTCTGAGAATCCCCCTGTGCGCTTTGCGAAAGCCGCTGAATCAACTCCGCCAGCCCCTGCTGACCCGGTGTCTGGAGAATGGCCTCCAGCAATCGAAGTCCGGTCGGCCACGCCGCCGCGTCAGATCGCGCTGTATAGCCATCGAAAAGTTCCCGAAGATAGGGCACGGCTTCGCCGTATTTGCCCGCGGAAGTTAGGATCGTCACCAACCGCTCGCGGACAGTCTGCAAGGAAGTCGTATGATTCGAAGTGGTGGCCAGCGTTTGCGCCAGATTTCTGAGGTACTCCGTCTCCAGCTGGCTGAAGTCGCGCAACCGTTCGGCGGCGCGCACCCGATCGGCGATGGGCCGCCCCGCGACGATCGTTTGCCAGCCCTTCCACGCCGCCTGCCGCACGAGTTCATTAGACTCTAGCGGTGGGGTCAGTCGATTCTGCAATACAGCGAGGTCGTCATCGTGATTCCCGAGCACGCCAATCGCCTCCACGGCGGCCAGCCTGACGCGTGGATCGGCGTGGGAGCACAGCGTCCGGATTCGAGCGATTTTCGTTGTGTCCTTGATCGTGGCCAGCCCGCGAACCGCGGGTTCGAGAACGGTCGGACTGTCTTCCTCGATCGCCTGAAGGAACTCAGCGTTAAAGGATGAGTCGGCCACACCGGCCATGGCTCGCAAGATCGCCGCCCGAACCGGCAGTTGCTCAGCCGCCATCTCGCCGTAGCGCCGTCTTAGCGGTTCAACGGCTGGTTGAAACTGAACGGTTGGCTGCCCGGATATGGATGATTCGCTCCCCTGCTCGCTACTCGGACCCGTGCGCGTCCGGGCGGCAATCTGCCCGAGCGCGTTTGCCGCTTCGCGAATTCCACGGGGATCCGAGATCGGGCCCGAGATCTCCCGAATGAGCGCATCCACCGCGACCGAATCGCCCAATTTCCCAAGTGCATCGAGCATGGCCAGCCGAAGCGATGCATCTGACTCTCGCTCAAGTTGGGCCAGAACGGCCTCAACCACCGACCGATCGCGAAGATTCTGAAGGATATCCAGCGCCTCGCGACGTACGACGACTTGTTCGTTTTGAAGCAGGCTGACCAGCGATGCCAGCAGCGCGCCCTCGGGACGCTTACCCTCATCGGCAATCCGCGATTTCACAATGGACAGTGCGGCGAGCCTGACGATCGCCAGGGGATCGTCGATCCACTCAACCAGTTTGGCCGCTCGCTGTTCGGACGAAAGCCCCCGCAGAATCTCCCTTTGGAATTCACGAATTCGTGAATGAGCCGCCGCCGACTCTCGCTCCCGATCGGATTGACTCAGGGCCAGATCGGTCTGCACCCGCCTTAACCGATCCCGATAAATGCGCACCTGCTCACTCAGCCAGGCTTCGGGGCCCAGATCCTTCTTGGCAGATAACCAGTCGTTCCATTTCTCGAAATCGGTGCCAAAGCCCTGCGGAGCGATGGGTTCGATAGCGGCCGCCGCTTGCTCGGAAATCTCGGGCACGCCAAGTCGAAGGAGCGGCACAAGCTGCTCAACGACGTCTCGACGGTGTGTGTTGGCCGCCAGAGCAGAGATCGCCGCGAGCCTTGCAGGCAGAGTGGCTGCCGAATCGGAGGCTAGCCGGCCAAGCAGGACGGCCACCTCGCCATCCTGATATTCCGAAAGCGCTTTTGCGGCCGCGGCCCGAAGCTCCACGGACTCCGACCCCAGAAGCCGGATCAGCGGCTCGACGAACTCCGGATTCGCCCTCAGTGGATCAGACCGAAGAACGGCGGAAAGTTCCGAACAAACGGCACGTTGCACTTCGGGACGATGGGCGGGGTTCAGTAGCTCCAGAACCAGGTTGTCCGCTTCGGGTGATTTGAAAGTAAGCAGGAGCTGCACCCAGCGACGTCGGTCTTCGGGGGGGGCTTGCGGGTCGAGGTTTCCTTCCCGACAGGTGCGCAATTGCGCAGCGAAGGCATCCGGCGGCAACGCCGCGGCCGCCGGCTCCTGTGCGAAGGCAGCGAGACCCATCGTAATAACAAGAACCAGCATTGCCTCTGCCCAGGATGTAAGAGAGCAAACAGTTACAAGACGCGGGGCGACTTACATTAGCGCCGAGTCGTCACGGCCATCGACGTGGTTCTAAAGTCGATCACCAATTGATTCTATCGGACGTTACGGCGATGCAACTTGCGACAACCCGTAGAGTCTACAATTCTAGAAACAATCGAAATAGCAATCATAATAGTAAAAGTCGTCGTAGTAGTAATCGTCGTAGTAATAGTCCCAATCGTCACCACGAAACACGCTGAAGACGCCCATCGCCGAATCGCAGGTCACCGTCGTAAATAGCGGCACACCTCCCAGGGCCGATAGAACGACGCATCGTTTCAGATTTTTGAAAGTCATAGTCATGCAGTCCTCCCGTCATTTCTACGTTGTCCGTGGGCGTAGGGTGCAATTTCCCGCCCTTCCGCAAGATTCGACAGGCCGGACTCAGACCGGTTAGTTGCACGCCCCCTTACGACTAAAGAATCGCTGAAATCCACCTCCGAATTGACCGATCTGGCCGAAGGCGTCTACTGGCCTGCTACTTGGCATCGGCCCACGTGCGACCCCAGGAAATGTCCGCGACTAAGGGAACACGCATGTCGATCGGCTGCTCCATCTTTTCCCGAATCAGCCCACTTTCCCGCTCGACCACTTTTTCCAAGACCTCAAAGACCAGCTCGTCGTGGACTTGCAGGAGCATCCTTGCCGAAAGCTCGCCGGACTTGATTGCCCGATGAATGTCAATCATGGCCCTCTTGATCAGGTCGGCCGCGGAACCCTGAATCACCGTATTAACCGCGATTCGTTCTCCGAAAGACACCTGCCCGCGATTCCGCGAATGGAGTTCGGGAATCGGCCTTCGTCGCCCGAGGATGGTCTGTGCGAAACCATTCTTCCGGGCTTCGGCCACGCAGTCGTCGATAAACATACGAATGCCGGGGTAGCGAAGGAAGTAGGTGTCAATGAATGCCTTGGCCTCGCCGACAGGAACGGCCAGCGTTTTCGCCAACCCAAATGGTGTCTGGCCGTAAATGATCCCGAAATTCACCGCCTTGGCAGCGCTACGTTGCGCCGATGTGACCTCTTCAAGCGGCACCCCGTTAACCTGCGCCGCGACGGTGCGATGAATATCCTGGCCCGATTCGAACGCATCAAGCAGCGCCCGGTCCTGACTGAAGTGCGCCAGGATGCGTAATTCGATCTGTGAATAATCGGCCGCGAGAAGGACATGGTCCGGCGAACCGGCCACGAAGGCCTGACGAATCTGCTTTCCTGTCTCGGTGCGGATGGGAATGTTCTGAAGATTTGGATCACTCGATGAAAGGCGTCCGGTTACCGCCCCGGTCTGGTGGAAGCTCGCATGTACCCGCCCGGTCCGCCTGGAAACCATCGAGGGAAGCGTATCGACATACGTGTTCTTCAGTTTCGATAGCTCGCGATACTCGAGGACCAGTTTCGGGACGGGATGTTCAGACTGTGCAGCCAGTGCTTCCAGCGTGTCGGCATCGGTGCTGCGGCCGGTCTTGGTTTTTCGCACGACGGAAAACCCCAGGTCATCAAACAGAATCGTGGAAAGCTGCTGGGGCGAATCGAGATTGAACGCCCGCCCGGCCGCGGCGTGCACCTCCCGGGTCAGCTCCACCAGCCGATCGCCCAATTTCAAACCGATTTCCCGCAGCAGGTGGGTGTCCAGGGCGATTCCATTGTGCTCCATCTCAGCCAGCACTTCGACCAGGGGCATCTCCGTCTCGCGAAAGAGGGGCTCATAGGGTCCGCCTGAGAGTTGCTGAGCGAAGATATCGTGCAACCTTAAAGTAAAGTCGGCGTCGCAGCAGGCGTATTCGCAGACTCGCACCGGGTCCACTTCGTCCATCGTGATCTGGTTGCGCCCCTTGCCGATCAGATCGGTGATCGGAATCATGTCCAGACCAAGCAGTCCCTGGGCCAGCGCATCCAGGCCATACGAGCGGCGAACGGGATCCAGTACGAAACTCGCGATCAGCGTATCGAAGGCAATGCCCGCCGTTTCAATGCCATGCTGGCGCAGGACGAGAACGTCATACTTGATGTGATGGCCGATCTTTCCGACCTGGGGGTTCTCGAAGATCGGCTTCAAATTTTCAATCACCAGGTCGATCGGCAACACCCGCCCCATCGTCGCCCGAAAAGGGAGATAAAAGGCTTCGCCCGCTCGCCAGGAAAACGAAAGGCCCACGAGTTTGGCATCGACCGGTCGAATCGACGTTGTCTCCGTGTCGAATGCAAACGCAGTTTGCCGGCAAAGCTGGGAAATGAATCGCTCGAATGCTTCCGCGGTGTCAACCAGCACATAGTCTCCCGCCGGTGCCGAAACTCTCATGAACGCCTCGTCCGAGCGGGCTGTATTGGCTGATTTCGGCGTTTCGGCGTGTGGCACTGGGGCAACGCTTCGGCCCGCCTCGGCACGAGAGATTTCTCCAAGGGCCAGGCCGGCGTCTCGTCCCCCCCCATCGGCCACCGCATGCAGTGGAAACCCCTCGGGCGAACCCGCCAAGCCGAGCTCCATCGAAAGCACATCGAGCTGTTCGGCAAGGCGATTCATCCCCAATTCTCGAAAACTGGGCTTGGCCGCGGGCGGATTGAAGCGGCCGACGGCGCACTGCGAAAGCTCGAAATCGCACGGAACTTCGGGCGTCAAAGTGACCAGTTGCCGTGTAAAATCGATTTGGGACGCGAATGCTCGGACACGCTCGGCCAGTTTCGGCGTCAACTTGTCCGCGTTATCCAGCACCGCCCGGGCCGACCCATACTCGCCGATCAGCTTCACCGCGGTCTTGATGCCGACGCCCTGGACACCGGGTATGTTGTCAGTCGAGTCGCCCACCAGCGTCTGCACTTCGACGGCTTGCTGCGGGCGATAGCCTTTGGTCATAAGGAGCGCGTTTTCATCGATGACGACGTCCTTCGCCGAATCGTAGAGGCGCACCCGATCCGAAATGAGCTGCTCAAGGTCCTTGTCCTTGCTCACCAAGTACACATCCACGTCGTCGCTCTTCAGCTTCGCGGCGATCGTAGCCATGAGGTCATCCGCCTCGTAACCGGGAACCCGGAAAATGGGCATGCCCAGAGCCTCGACAATAGAGACAATCCGATCCGCCTGAAGCGAGAGTGCCTCGGGCGGTGGATCGCGATGAGCTTTGTAATTCGCGTCGATGTCTTTGCGAAAAACCGTCTCGTCACTGACATCCATGACCATCGCCAAATAGTCCGGCCGGCGGTTTCGAATGAGCGAAAACAGCATTGAAAAGAACACGTGGGTGGCGGCGGTAGGCTCGCCCGTTGGACTGGTAAGCGGCTGGCTGAGTCCGTAGAACGCCCGATAAATCTGGTAGTGGCCGTCGATCAGGTAAAGCGATTTTGCCATCGGCGTCTCGGAACCGGCCGGCGCTTTGAAGGAATCGGGTGCGGAAAACTCCGCGATATCATGTCATGCTGAGTCCAACGAAGTAACTTCGCCGTCGCCGGTAAAGCCCGCCGAATGCTCATTCCCTATTGTCGGCGCAGGCCCGTTCAATCCTATCGCAAACCAGATGATAGGCTAACTGGTGCGCCTCCTGAACTCTGTCGGATGATTCATGGTCAATTCGCAGGCACAAGTCGCAGAGCCCCGCCATGCTGCCCCCGCCGCGCCCGGTGAAGCCGACAATGGCGGCCTTTTTTTGACGAGCCGCCTCCAGCCCGCGAATCACGTTGGGCGACCGGCCGGAGACGCTAAGCGCCCACACCACGTCACGATCCGTTACCAATGCCTGAACCTGCCGGGCGAATACTTCAGAATACTCATAGTCGTTCGATACGGCCGTCAGGATCGACGTGTCGGTCGTCAGCGCAATGGCCGGAAGCGCCCGCCGATTTCTTTTGAACCGCCCCACCAGTTCCGCGGCAATGTGCTGAGCGTCGGCGGCGCTTCCGCCGTTACCCAGAAGATAAACCCGCCCCCCTTGCTCAAGACGCGAAAGTATACAGGCGGCTATCTCTTCCAGCAGACCGGTCTGGCCTCGCAAAGACTCAACAACACGAAGATGATCTGAAATCTGGGAGTCCATACTCGGTCGGTTAACCAAAGTCTTCAGCTCTTACAACGATCGCCTGTACCCGAGCCGACAAGACCGCGCATGCGCTCAACGATCGACGTAGTGCTCAATCCTTCAACCAATGGTAGCAAGACGACCTTTCCACCGTAGTTTTCCACAAATCC
>JBGTDB010000340.1:0-4256 GCA_041748515.1 Phycisphaerae bacterium | reverse complement strand
GCGGACGGGCGCTGGACGAAGTCCCTCAGGAGGGCCTTATCGCGTTCAAGCTGATCCACCTGGGCCGACAGGCGGCGAACTTCGCCGTTTCGGACCACGTTCGTGACCACGAACACGCCCGCCACGGCCGCAAACGACCCGATTCCGAACTTGAGCCAGCGAATCACGAAATCGCCCCCTGTCAGGCTTCCCACCCCGGCATCGCCGGGTTAAAGGGGGACGTGCCCCCTGCGATTGCGTGTGACAACTATGGTCTAACGGGTTCACACGATGTCTAATACCCATTGTCGGCCAGATCGGCCGCGTTCCGCCCGACAACCCGAACTCGATGTTCGCGCAACGACATCAACCATCAAACAGGGGCAAGTCGCGGCGATGGACAGGGCACCTATCCAAGAACGTCCGGTTCAACCGGACGGGGCCGCAGGGCAGGTCCGGGTTCAGAACTGGAGAAAACCTGAGCTAAAATGATCTGAGCATGGCGTCCAAAGAATCCATCCAGGCCCTCGGCAAAGCCGGGCTTGAAGGGGCTGCGCCCCTCGGCGAGGCCGGACTTAAGGGGGTCATGGCCTCGGGTCTGCTTTGGGTTGAGGAGGGCGAGCAGCGGCTGGGGATCGTGGCCGAGGTCGCTCCGATCATCCCGGTGACTAAGACCTACGCCTACGCCATCCCGGATGAGCTCGCGGAAAAGGTGGCCATAGGCCATCGCGTGCAAGTCTCCGTGGGCCGCCGCGGACGGCTCACGCCCGGGTTTGTGGTGGCCTTGGACCGCCGCATCTGGGACAGCACGCTCCGCCCGATCGATTTGCTGATCGATGATCGCAGCTATCTTTCTCCAGAGCTAGTCGCCCTCGCCCGGACGATTTCGCGTCATTATTGCTGCCCACTCGGACGCACACTCAAGGCGATTACACCGGCGCCTGTCCGCCAGGGTCGAGGATTGAAGAAGGTCCGGTATTTGCGACTGTCCGATTCCATCGACGCTTTGGTGGCTGGATCGAAGCGGCTGACGGCGGGGCGAAAGGCGGTGGTCAATCGACTCTCGGGCAGTCGCGAGGCCGTAGCGTTTGACGACTTGTCCATACAGGCCGAGGTTTCGGCGGCCGTGCTTCGGAAGATGATCGCCGAAGGCTGGCTCACGGCTGAAGTTCGCGAGGAGATCGCCGGCAAAGCCGGGTTAAAGGGGGCGGCGACCCCCGCACCGGCGGAAAAGAATGCGGCTGCGGCCGAACCAGATTTTCTGCTTAACACACCTCAGCAGGAAGCGATCGACGCGATCCGGGCGACCGTCGCGGAGAATGTCTTCCGCGTGCTTCTGTTATATGGCGTGAGCGGCTCGGGCAAGACGGAAGTCTACATTCACGCCATGCGCAACGTGCTGGCTTCGGGCCGGCAGGCCGTCCTCATGGTGCCCGAAATCGTCCTGACCACGCAGCTTGTGAATAGAATTGCGGCGCGCCTGCCCAACGTGGCCGTCATGCACAGCGGCCTGCCTGATGCGCAGCGATCGGTCATGTGGCGTCAAATTGCCTCGGGGCAACGCACCGTGGTCATCGGCACCCGAAGCGCCATTTTCGCCCCCTGTCCAAAACTCGGCCTGATCATTGTTGACGAGGAACAGGAACCGAGTTTCAAAAACCTCCAGGCCCCGCGATTCAACGTTCGCGACGTGGCCATCATGCGGGCCCAGGAATTGTGCATCCCGGTGGTCCTGGGTTCGGCCACGCCTTCATTGGAGACCTGGTATCGCAGCGACCATCGATCGGATTATCGCCGGCTTGTTCTGCCCGGCCGGGTGCGTGACTTGCCCATGCCGACCGTCCACGTCGTGGACATGGACGTCGAACAGGCGGAAGTCAAACGTACCGTCCTGCTCTCGCGTATCATGGAGACCGGATTGCGAGACACGCTTGATCGCGGCGAGCAGGCCCTGCTGCTGATCAATCGTCGCGGTTTCGCCACGCGCCTGGTTTGCCCGGATTGTCGCGCGCGGATCACCTGTCCAAACTGCAATGTAAATCTCGTGGTCCACACCGCGGGGGCGTTCACGATCTGTCATTATTGCCGGATGCGCGTCCCCATTCCCGAGCGGTGCCCGGTCGTGACCTGCGGGGCGAAGCTGGTGCAGTACGGCCTGGGAACCCAGCGGATCGAAAGCGTTCTTTCCGAGCTCTTCAACAGCGCAAGTATCCGGCGCGTGGACAGCGACACCATGCGAAAGCGCAGCGATTATGAGCAGGTTGTGGCCGACCTCGAAGCGAGAAAAATAGACATACTGGTTGGTACGCAGATGATTGCGAAGGGGCTTGATTTTCCGTTTGTATCGTTCGTCGGCGTGTTCGAGGCCGACGCGGCCGCATTCGCCGGAGATTTTCGGGCCCATGAGCGGCTATTTCAGCTCATCACCCAGGTGGCCGGGCGGGCCGGCCGATCGGATGCCCCGGGCAAGGTCGTCGTGCAGACCGGCAACCCCCATGAACTGCCGGCGTTGCGACACGCTTTGACCCACGACTACGAAACATTCGCGGCCGAAGAGCTTCGGGTTCGCGAGCGGATCGGCTGGCCGCCTTTTCGGCGGATCGCGAGATTGGTTCTTTCGCACCCCCGTGAACAGACCGCTCGCGAAAGCAGCGAGGAAACGTATGCCGCCATCAGCGAAACTATGAAAGCACTCGCGCTTGAACAGGCGGATATCCTCGGCCCGGCTTCCTGCACCGTGTCGCGCATCCGCGGGCGCTACCGCTATGAGCTGATCGTCCGCACCCGCTCGGCCAATGACCTCACCCGCCTGTTGGAACGTCTCGACCAACTGCGCGCCTTGCGGCCCAAGTCGGCCTCACTCATCCTTGACGTGGACCCGGTTTCAATGTCATGACTCATCAAGCGCCAGGTGCATCGGCGGCTTGACTATGGGTACTATAGACGGGCACTGACGCACTTTCCTCGGCATCGTTGGGTGACATCGACAACTTAGCCCCGGCTTCGGCGGGTGGCGCGTTCCATTTCGCGTTTGTGCTCGCGCTTCTTTAGAGTCTCGCGTTTATCGCCGACGGTCTTGCCCCGGGCGATGCCGATCGAGACTTTGGCCAGTCCGCGGTCGTTGAAGTAAATGCGAAGCGGTACGATAGTGAGCCCTTTTAGCTCCAGCCGTGGCCGCAGTTTTCGGATCTCGCTCCGGTGGGCCAGGAGCTTCCGTTTTCGGTACGGGTCGGCCGTGGTGGCCGGGGCGTGGGCGTATGGGGCGATATGGGCCCCCACCAGCCAGATTTCATCGCCGTCGATCCGGGCGTAGGCTTCCTCGATGGATGCCGCCCGCCCCCGAAGGCTCTTGACCTCGGCCCCCCTTAATTCCAGTCCACATTCAAGCGTTTCGAGGATTTCATAACGAAACCGGGCCTTTCGGTTGTTACAAACGGTCCCGTCGCCATGAACGTCCTTTTTCATAAGTCCTTTATTTGTAATAGTTTACGTGCGATGCTTGGCGGATCGTACAGATGGTCTATAATTTAGTTCGATTCTATCCTTACCCCTGCTACGTCCGCAACGTGACGGTTGGGGGAGGGTACCATCGGATAGGGGGACTGGTCAGTGTCCACGAATCAGACTGTACGACAGCGCGAGGCCGAACTTGTTGAGCGAGCCCGGCATGGCGAGCGGGACGCCCTTCGCGAGTTGATCGATGCCCACAAGGATCGGCTGCACGCATTCATCTGGCGGATGGTCCGCGATCATCACGACGCCGAGGACATTTGTCAGGAGGCATTCCTCAAGGCCTTTGCCTCGCTCGACAGCTTCTGTAGCGACTATCGTTTCAGCACTTGGCTGTTTACCATTGGTTACCGTGTCTGCCTTAACCAGCTACGACGAAAACGAACGGTCGTCGCCGAGATTGATTTTGGGCTGCTTCCGGCGGGAGAAGGGGACGCGGACTGGCACGCATTGGCCGAGTCCGAAGAGGCCGGACGGGTCCGGGAACTGATTTGGTCCGCGGTAGATCGCCTTTCGCCGCCCCAGCGAGCCGCGGTGCTGTTATTTTACCGAGAAGGCTTTGGTTGTCAGGAAATCGCCCAGGTGCTTCAGCTTCCGCCGGCCACGGTGAAGAGCCATTTGCACCGGGCCCGAGCCAGGCTACGAGAGCTATTGGAGCCGGTGACCGGGGCCGATTGGCAACATCTCCGCAACCGGGCGGAGCGTGCCGGGTAGAAATTGGCGGCACAGCCCCACGTAGGCCAGCTTCGCCGGTCGGTCGCGGGGCC
>JBGTDB010000339.1:0-2730 GCA_041748515.1 Phycisphaerae bacterium | reverse complement strand
CGATCTTGTTTCCGGCGTTTTGCAGCGATCCGGGCCGGGAGCAGCAGCCGGACCCGGGAGATTGGCGTGCGGCCGACATCGCCGTCGAGGCGTTCAGGCAGGAGTATCCCGGAGCGTGGGAGACGGTGAACCTGATCATCGGCACTGATCCCGACGCGGACCGTTGCGGCGTAATCATCAGAGTGCCGCCTCATCAGCGCGAAGCGTATCGGCATCCGGGGACGGGCAAGCCGCGAGATTATTCACTCCTCTCGGCGGACGAGGCCTGGACGCTGATTGTCTGGTACCGGCTGATGTACGAGGTCGAACAGCACGGCCGCATCCGCGACGCTGAATCGAAGTTCATCGTCCTTTCGCACACCACGACCGATTTGCTGACCCGATTGGCGCGAAAGCACGGGCTGGGCGTACTCAGGACCTGGGTCGGGTTTGCCCAACTGGCGGCCGGGACGCGGGCGATCTGGGACTTGAGCCAGGGGAAAGACACGCCGGGCATCACCGAGGGCGGTCGGCTGCCTGAATATGACGAAGGACTAGCGACCCCCCATAATCCCCCCTTGGCCAGGGGGAAGGGGCTCGGCGCTGAATTTTGCAACCGCACCATCCATTCCTGGGAGGGGATGGATGACCGGCGGCGATCATTCAATGTGGCCGCGCTGGAGCAGAGCAACGGATTCACATTGCTGGGCGGGCCACCGCCAGATGATCGGTCGCTAGGCGTCGGCGGACACGTTCGCGACAAGGATGGCACGTTTGCGGCCGTGCTGATGGCCGAGCTAGCCCAGTACGCTAAGGAGCAGGGCATCCACCTGCTCGACCTGCTTGACGAGAAGATCTACCTCGACCCGGACATTGGCCTGTACATCACCCACTACGAGCCTGACCCGCTGGACGGCGAGTACGAAGGCCTGGCCGGGTACACCAAGAAGCGGGCCATTCTCCAAGCGGCCGAGGAACTGTTTGAGATGGCGAGGCACGAAAGCACGACGACACGAGGCCACGAAGCTCAAAACCGCGAGCACTTCGAGCCGCGGACTTCAGTCCGCGCGGACTTGCACGTCTCAAGAACCAACCTGGTGCTGGGCGGGATGCCGGTCCTCGGCGCGGTTGTTTATCGCACCGGGAAGTACGACGCGGTGAACTGGCCCGGCTTTCCCGATGAGGGCTACCGATTTTACTTCGACGCCGAGCGCCGCTCGCACCTGACCATCCGCCCGTCCGGAACGAGCAACGCCCTGCGCTTCCACGTTCAGCTCTTCGGCGGCCACCCGGCATTGCCGGGTTTGAGCGGGCCATGCCCGCCGTCGCGCGAAGATCTGATCGGCAAGAAGGCCGAACTCCGGGCGACGGCGGTCCGCATGGTCCGCGAGATCAAGCAGCGAATTGGAGCCCAATAATCGGGGCACTTGATGCGGCCGTGAAGAGGCATTCAGAGCCATCAGGGTGGCATTGTCTCTGGCGAATCTGGGATTGAGTGATTGAGACTGACCGCCTGGTCATTCCGTTTTCGGCGTGCTCGCAACCAGCCATTCGCGGGCTTCTTCGGGTTTGAAGCCCCAGGGGCCTTGCTTCCCGGCGTAAGCGACTCTTCCCGCGGCATCGACGATGAAGATGCGTTCCGGCCAGGCGGCGTAGGCGTTGTCCGTGCGATTGTCTATTTCATCGACGACGACCGGCATCGTCAGCTTTAGCGAACGTTTGCAGCTTGCGGCCACGATCTTGCGCTCGCCGATGGTCTTCGGCTGCTCGTAGAGCACGCCCTCGGTCACATTGCTGTCCATCTGCCATTCGTCGGTGGGATGGGCCTCGCGAATGTAAACGAACAGGAACGCGGCGCGGTCCTTGTATTCCTGGTACAGCTTCTCGAGGGCGCCAGACTGGCGCCGGAAGGGCGGTCAGGTGTAGCTTCCGAAGATGAGCACGACGGGCTGTTTCCCCTGAAACTGCGAGAGGCGGATGGTTTCCTTGCCGTCGAGGGTCTTTAGCGAAAAATCGGGGGCGGCGTCGCCCACTTCGGGAGCGACGCGGGCCATGAGCATCTTGACGCGGTCCCAGTTCGGCACGCGCTGCTCGGGCGGGGCCGCGTCCATTTTCTTCGCGAATTCCCTGGCCGGATCGGACATGCCCAATATGGTATAGCCAACGAAAATCAGAGCAACGATCGAATAGCGTCGAGTCTTCATGATGCATCACGCCTTGGTGGGGCCTCGTTCGCGAATCAGAACGTCGTAAATCAGTGCCGCAAGTAAGCCGCCGAGGATCGGGCCGAGCCAGTAGACCCAGTGCTGGGACCAAAGCCCTGCCGTGGCGTTTCCACCGCCGATCAGGGTGCCGAAGGTGCGGGCGGGGTTCATGGCCGCGCCGGTAATCGGCCCGCCCATGAGGATGTCCATCGTCACCGTGAGGCCGATTCCGAACCCGCCGATTTTCGGGGCTCGAGGATCGACGGCTGTGCAGAAAACGGCAAACACCAACAGGAAAGTCAGCGCGATTTCGACAATGACGGCCATCATCGGCTTGACCACGGACGGGTCGAAAGCCGGGGTGCCGAGTTTGGAGGCCGCAATCGCCTGCGAACCGGTTATCTCGGCGCCGCCGACGCCCAGGCTTCCGTAGATGAACGCAAGCAAGAAGCCCGCGATGCTCGCCCCGACGCACTGGGCCATAATGTAGGCGACGGCCGGGCCGGGCGCGATGCGCCGGGCCGCCAGCAGGGCCACGGTGACGGCC
>JBGTDB010000338.1:0-4331 GCA_041748515.1 Phycisphaerae bacterium | reverse complement strand
AACCTCTGGCTCAGCACGGCCGTGCAGAAGCGGGCGGATGTGATTCGCCGAGGGCTCCCCGATACGCTGGACATGCTGGTCATTTCTGTTGAGTCGGGCCTGGGTCTCGACGCGGCATTTCAGCGCGTCGGCGACGAAATGAAGCACGTGCATCCGGCGCTGGCCGAGGAGCTGCACCTGGTTACCCTTGAGAGTCAGATGGGAATTCCACGCGCCGAAGCGTTGGCTAACATGAGCACGCGCACCGGCATTGACGAAGTTCGGTCGCTCACGGCCATCGTCAATCAGGCCGAACGCTTCGGTACCAGCATCGCCAAGGCTCTGCGAAACCAGTCGGACGCCCTACGTGTAAAGCGCCGCCAGGCCGCGGAGGAGCGGGCTCAGAAGACCACGGTCAAGTTGATGGCCCCGCTGATTCTCTTTATCTTCCCGGCGATTCTGGTGGTTCTGGCCGGCCCGGCCGCACTGAAAATGATCGAAGCGCTGGGCAACACGCCGGGCCTGCTCTAGCAGCCTGGGGTGCAAAGTGTGGCACGGACGTGTGGCACAGGCGTCCGGGCAACGCCCGGTTCAAACCGGCTGTGCCGGCGGGCGACGCCCGGCTTAGACCGGCTGTGCCGGTCGCCCGTGTCTTCACCGCCGAGCGGGCGAAGCCCGAATAAATCCGGCTGTGCCGCGAGGGATCCGTGGGTTTCTGCCACGAGCTGCCAGCGCGGGAAAGAGTGCGAGAATTGGCTCGAACGGGCCGTATCCGCAATCGGTTCGTCGCTACTCTTGATCTAAGGCAAGGAACCTAATGGAGTTGCGTCGCTCCACTCAGGCGGCATAATGCCCAGGGGTAAACTCCGACGATAAATCTGAGCTGGTCGACGCCCTATCGACCAATCCAGTCGCGGCCTTCGCACATTTGCCTGACGAAATCCTCTCGATCGCCGCGACGGACTGCGTCCGTCAGTCGGCCCAATTCGCGGGAAAGCGATTTGTACAATTCTCCGGTGTAAGGGTTGAGTTTCTGAATGGCGAAATAGAGTTCCGGATTGTCGCGAAGGACGGCCGAGGTCGTGGCCATTTGCGAATGAAACGTCGTACTGCCTACCCGATTCAGAGCCTCGAACGATCCGCCGCCTTCGCGCAGGACTCGGGCGAAAAGCAGGTTGATCAGGTGCGACAGCCCGAGGACAAATGAGATAATGCGGTCATGTTCGTCCAGCGATAGTTCGACGAGGGTGGCAGCTGTATCCGAAAAAAACGCGCGGATGCGGCGCGTGGCCGTGGCGTCACCGCAATCGCATAGACAGATCACCTGGCCGGATAGCGCCTTGGTGGCCGGGCCGAACATGGGATGAATGCTGGTGACGCAGACGCCAGCGGCGCTTGCCCGCTCAATCGCGGCCTTGAGGTGACCCTTGAGGCTTGCCACGTCGAAGAGGATGCCGCGATAGCCGGTCGCGACGATCTGGTCGATCGACTCGCCGACGGTTTCCAGTGGGGTGGCGATGACTACGAAGTCGCTGTCGGCCAACGCGCTTTCCAATCGATCAACCGTGCGAACGGTCGATTCCGGCGATGGCCCCGCGGGCGCGGCATCGTTGAGTTCTGCGCAGTCGATGGAAGGGGCTGCGCCGGGCGAAGAGGAGGCTGCGTCGTAAACGGTGACGCGATGGCCCTGGTCGGCGAAGAAATCGACGAACCACCGGCCCATTTTCCCGTGGCCGCCTACGACGAGTATCCGTTCGGCCTCGCCGCTGTAATTCGAATAGGTCAATCTTTCCTGTTCCGCGCGAGACTCCGCGATCAGGGCCTGCATCAGGCTTCGAGCCAGGATTGGCGAAAGATTGAGCTGGCTGGCTAGCGACTCTGCGTGATCGAGCACGGCTCGTTCGACCTGCCAGTCCCGGAGGGGAACGCCCTGCTGCTTCTTGGCCCGACCGACCTCGGCCGCGCAGTCCATCCGCTCGCGGACAAGCCGCAGTACCTGGGCGTCGATTTCGCGGATTCGGTTTCGCAGCCGGTCAAGTTCGCTCATGACCGAATTATAGCGGGAATGGACCGCCTGCGCGACCGGCACGGTGCGCATTGCCCGCCAAAGGCAACGCCCACTTCATCTCTCCTGAAACCCGGGCACTTGGCTTGAAGGCGGCCGTAGCGATCCATTCCAGGGGTGAGCCTGACGTCCGTCGTGCGAAAATCGTCGGCGAACCTATAATCGGCACGATGCGTGCAGATGCCTCGACAATCCAAGAATTCATTGTAGAACCTCCGGGCGAGGAAGAGATCGTCGAGCCGATGTCATGGTTTGAGACGCCCGGGGCTTTGGAAATCGAGATCGGCTGCGGCAAGGGCGGTTTTCTGCTTAGCCGGGCCAAGGCCGCGCCGGAGGTTCGACTGCTTGGCATTGAGTGGGCGGCCAAGTTCTTTCGCTACTGCGCCGACCGGATGGCTCGACACGGCCAGACCAACGTTCGGGTCATGCGGACGGACGCCAGCGAATTCGTCATGCGCCATCTCCCGCCGGAATGCGTTTCGGTTCTGCATTTGTATCACCCCGACCCCTGGCCGAAAAAGCGACATCACAAGCGGCGGCTGGTTCAGGGACCGTTCGTCGAAGCGGCAGTGAAATCCCTGATCCACGGCGGCACATGGCAGGTGCAGTCAGACCACGCCGAATACTTCGACCAGATTTGCTCGCTGCTGGGCGACCATCCCGAATTGATCGAAATCCCCTGGGCGCAGGCCCAGAACCGGCCCGATGATAATTGGTCCGGCACCAACTACGAGATCAAGTATGCACGCGAGGGGCGGAGGATCCATCGGGCGGCCTATCGGCGCAAATAACACCACATGGCAATCAAACGCCCCTCTCGCCGCGTCGAGATTCAATGCCTATGATTGGCAAGCGCCCTGTCGCGTGAAGGTTTGGGGCAGACTCTGTCGCTCCAGCATCCTTTACATCGCGTTGCTGAGCTATGAGAAATTAACGCGGCCCAAAAAAGCGGCTTTGTGGACGCCCGTGTATTGTTGCAACGTGGCACCAGCGGAATTCCTTTATGGCTCAGGAACGGCCTAATCGGTTCATTGAATGGCTGACGGCCACGCGTCAGCATCTTCCGCAATTGAGGCGGCAGGCGGGCGAATGGGTGGCTTTCGTTCGCGAGGAACCGCAGCGCGTCTGGGACACGCCGGCCGTTCGATACTCGGTGTACGGCATCGGCGCGCTCCTCGCGGCCTGGATTATCTCATTCACCATAGGATTGTTTGCCCCCTCCACGCCGCCGTCAGCCAAACCGCAAGCCACGACCGCGGACTATCACGTCATCTGCACTGACCCCGGCTGCGGCGCCCGGTTCACGATTCGCCGGCCGTTTGAATTCAGCCGATTTCCGGTAGAATGCCCGACTTGCAAAAAGCAGTCGGGACGCGCCGCGCGGCTGTGCAATTCGCCGATCTGTCGCGGGCGATGGGTTGTTCCCGTGGAGGGCAACGGTGTAACGACTTGCCCGCATTGCGACACGCGATTTGAATAGGCTCAGGACTTGGACTGTCGGGAATCGCGAGGCTTTAGCCCGCACAGTCCCGCCGGCTCGTTTTTCGGGAGTGCGAACGTGTTCTCCGCCCTGCCATCCGCTTCGACCGCGGAAGTGCGATTGGACTTCGATTTTTTAAAGGTTGCCGCTGGGCTCGGCTTGACGATCGGCGATTGCGAAAATGGAGTGAATGCCTGAATGGACACGTCCACGCTTGCATTGTTCGGCACGGCCGCGACGGTCGGCGTTGTACATACCATACTCGGCCCGGACCATTATCTGCCCTTTGTGGCCATGAGCCGGGCGCGGAACTGGTCCATCTCAAAGACCTGCGTTATCACGATCGCGTGCGGGATCGGACATCTGGTCGGCTCGGTCGCGCTGGGCTTGATCGGAATTGCCGTCGGCATCGCGGTGTTCAAACTCGAAACCATCGAAGCAGTCCGGGGCGACATCGCCGGCTGGATGTTCATCGCCTTTGGGGTGGCTTATACGGCATGGGGCCTGCGCCGAGCCATTCGAAACCGCCCGCACAGTCACTGGCACACCCATGCCGACGGCACCACGCACGCCCATGAACACGTTCACGAGAATGAGCACGCCCATGCCCATTCGGCTCATTCCAACACCGGCGCACTCATGGCTCCCCCGCCCGCCGAGAAGAAATCGTTGACCCCATGGATTCTGTTTACGATTTTTGTCTTCGGCCCATGCGAGCCGCTGATTCCGATCCTGATGTATCCGGCCGCACAGGGCAGCCTGGCCGGCGTCGTGGGCGTGACCCTGATTTTTGGCGCGGCCACCATC
>JBGTDB010000337.1:0-3797 GCA_041748515.1 Phycisphaerae bacterium | reverse complement strand
GTCAGTTATACCCATCGGCCCGCCTCGGGCCGCGGTTTAGAACTTCCGATATTTGATTCTCTAGCCGGCCAAACCGAGACAATTCAGGTTCATGACGGCCGACTGCCAGCCAGGAGGGTCCGGCGGATCGTTTGCAAAGGGAAATTCTTGCCCGGACATTCGGTCTTGCCGGTTACCGCCGAATGCGTCGTGACCCGATCTGGGCGGATATTACAGCGATTCGTCAAAAACGATACTAACTGCTGCAATGAGTCCATCTGTCGGGGCGTCGGACGCGATTTCGTAAAATCCCCGACCAGGCAGATCCCAATTCCATGTTCGTTGTAGTAGTTGTCCTTGGTCTTGCAGTGCGCTCCGTGCATCTGGCTGTGCCAGCGCGACCCGATTTCAATCTGACCGTCACCGGAACCATGCCCGTTCCCAATCACGAAGTGATATCCCAGCCCTTCCCAGCCACGGCCGCGGTGGTCACGGTCGAAAATTGCGGCCGACCCCCTTTCCGTGGCGCTGTGATGAATCACGACGGTCGTCCATCGTGGGCTGATCGGCCCTTTGGCCGGATACCACGTCGGGCCCGACCGGGGGCCCGGGCGAGCTATGGGCACCCGGGGTGCCGGGGGAGGCGGTTGAGGTAGTGCTGTCGTTCGTTGTTGAGGCGGACGCGCGACCTGAACCGGCGGCGGTAGCGGCAAGGTCGAGCCGCCCGACCGGCACGAAGCGCCCGCTATAAGCATGATCCCGGCAAGAAATGCGCAGTAAATGTGTTTCACTCGACTAAGCTCCGAGTTCTGGACCATGCTACTGGTTCGCGGGCCGCCCCTCCTTTATCGGTCGTGACCGGTATGTTCGTCAAGCGTTTCGCGCCAATTGTTTTCTGACCCGTGCCGCCTTGCGGAATGTCACGCACCCAAGCGAAGAATTCCCTAGCCGCGTTCATTAACGTCCGGGAATTGTGCCCCTGATAAACCGTCGCCCGCGATTCACCGATAGGAAGGGTGGACGAACGGCCGCGCGCGACGAAAGGAGCCGACCCTTTGAAGCAAGAAAATACCATGCATTCCAAACGCCCCAAGACCCAGAGAACGGCCGCTGAATCGAACAAACCCCATTCGAAAGAGGCCGGGAAGGGTCAGGCGACTCCACGGATTGTCGACGTACGGATGGAAAAAGTGGAAGCCGTTCGGCGGACCATTCAAGCCAACGGCTACGAAAACGACGGCGTACTCGACGAGATTGTCCGCCGAATGACGGATGAATTCGGAGCTATTCAGGATTCTTCCGGAGAGGGTCGGCGTTTGCGCTACCGCCGGGCGGCGGATGGCTCGACGTAAAGGATTCGGCTGCACGAACCGCAGACCTGCACTTCATCGCGCGACTTCAGCGCGTTGACCACTTCAAGACGAACCTTCAAATTGCATCCGGAGCAGGAGTATTCGTCCTCTTTCGGCCTTGGCTTTACCACCCGGGCCAGCGCTTCGCCATCGTGGCGCGCCGACGCCCGATTGAACGCTTCCATGGCAGCGGGCGGTATCCGGGAGGCATAGCTTTCCCGCTCCCCCCTAAGCCGCTTCAGTTCATCAGCGACGGCCGCGTCCGCTGCGGCGAGTTCGGCCTCGGACTTGGCAAGTTCGCCGCGAAGCTTCTCCTGCTCCGCCTGCTGCGTCGCAATTTCCGCCTGGGACGCTTCCATTTCCTTCGCCGCCTCGAGCATGGCGGTCTCGATTTTGGCGTTGTCGGCCTTCTCGGTGTTCATGGCCGTCAGCACCGCAGCATATTCTTTATTCGTTTTGGCCTTGTTGAGGGCCTGGCGATGATGGCTGATCGAGTCCTCGCGGGCGGCTACGTCGAGTTGAAGTTCATCGAAACGAACCTGTCGCTCCATGCATACGCGCCGAGCGGCTTCAATCTTCTCATTGAGTTTGCCTAGGTTGCGGCGGCGGGTTTCGAGTCTGCGTTCTTTTGACTCGCGCGATCGGCGGAATTCCGCAAGCTGCAACTCGATCTGTTGCAGCCCGCGAAGCTCTTCAATAATCTCACTCATGCGTTGTCCCGTGTGGCAGCGCGGGCGAACGCACATTCCACTCGGGTCGAGCGCTCGCCCTCGGTGGGCATTATCCACAAAATCGCCGCAAACCGCAAGCCGGATATTGCGAAACTACCGTTTTCGCACCCTGCAAGCCACCTGAAGGTGGGCGGCCCTGCCCAAAGCGGCCGCATCGCGGCTCAGGCTTTTCTCGATCTTCGCCCAGAACCTCCGATCGTCCGATTCCTTCAGAAGCTCCCGGTGGTTCCGCATCGGAAGAACTGTCTTGCCCACCATCTCCAGAATCTCGAATCCCGCAACATGAATCAGCTTCGTCAGGTCAGTCGGGGTAAAGGTCCGAATCTCAAACTGCTCGGCCGCGTCGCGGGTCAGCCAATGCGTTTTACCGTCATGCAGAAATCGAGCCAGTGATCGGGGATCCTTGGAAGCAAGGTAAAAATCCATCGCCGCAAGCCGATTGTCAAAGGTGGCCGACAGCACCCCACCATCGGTGAGGAGCCGGCGAATTTGCTTCAGCGTCGCGGGCGGCGATTCCGTACACCCGATCGCATCGCCGTAGGCCACCGCCAGCGCCGCCTCGCCCCGAGGAAGGGCATCCAGATCGGCCAGATCGGCCTGGATGAAAACGGCCCGGCTTGACATACCCAGCCGCTCAACGTGCTGCCGAGCCTGTTCGAGCATCTTGGGCGAAATATCCACGCAAACGACCCGGTAGCCCGTCTTGAGCAGCCGACAAGCCCACTTTCCGGTCCCGCAGCCGAGGTCCATTACCGTGGCGTTGGCATCGCGAGGCAAGTAGCGCTTCAGGTAGTCCCATGTCAGCGTATCGTGCCACTGCCAGTACTCGTCGCTATAGGTTTCGTCGTAAACGTGAGCCACGCGGTCGTGGTACTTGCGAACGGCTGAGTGCTTGTGACGGCCCATGCTGCGATTCTACGCGCAATCAAAGGCATTTTGGACCAGCCCCATGCCGCCCGAGGCTGAGTGCCTTAAATCCCCTCCGCGCCCCCTATTCTCGCCGGCAAGCCTCCGACTATCGCACATCTCGAAAATCGCTCAGATTCAGGTTGACAAGACGAGAAGGCCAAGTAAACTTTATTGAACGATCAATCAATTTCCTGGAGGAATTGAAAGCGATGAAGACTGTATTCCTGACGGGAGCTCTGGCGGCAGCGGCCTTTGCCGTGGAAGGGGCCGGAGAAAAGCCCTCGGGGCCGCTGGTTTCGGAAGGCGTGATCGAGGCACCGGTTGCCGAAGTATGGGCGGCGTTCACCACTCAGAAGGGCTTGGAGGCCTGGATGGTGCCCCACGCGGAAATCGACTTGCGCGTCGGCGGGAAGATGCTCACCCACTATGATCCAGCCGGAACATTGGGCGACCCGAACACAATCGAGAACACGATACTCAGTTTCGAGCCCAACCGCATGTTATCGATCAAAGCAACCAAGGCTCCGGCCTCATTCCCTTTCAAGGCTTCGCTGGAGTCCATGTGGTCGGTGCTCTATTTCACCGAGATCGAGCCGAGTAAGACCCATATCCGCTGTGTCGGGCTGGGCTATGCGGAGGATGAAGAATCGCAGAAGCTTCGAAGTCACTTTGAACACGGCAACGCCTACACGATACGGCAGTTGCAGGCACACTTCGCCCGAAGGGCGAATGTCGAGTCATCCGAAGCCAACGGCGCCAACAGACAGAAAGAGGCCGTTCGCTCGGACTCAGAGCCCCGGCGTTCACGCCGGGCGGATAAGCAACC
>JBGTDB010000336.1:0-5175 GCA_041748515.1 Phycisphaerae bacterium | reverse complement strand
GGAGAGTGAAGCTCGGCGCGAGCCGGCGCTGGCGGCTATCGGTGCGATGCCAGACAAGTCAACGCGGGCTTTCGCGGATGACCACCGTGCAAATGATGGAAGCCGGGCACCGTCGGCCGACCGGTCCTTTCGATGGACAGTCGCTTCCGTCGTGGCGCTTGCATGCGGCGTTTCCCTTGCGACGCTACCGATCTGGCATAGAGTGGTCGCGGGCGGATTTCTCCTCGCTCATGAACATTTCGTCTGGTCAGACGCGTTCTTGATTCCCCTGCAATGGTTGACGGCTTGCGCCGTGGGTTTGTGGCCGCTGTTACTCATGGGGATGGCGCTGACATGCGCGAATCGTGCGGGCGACGCGGCGCGAACCGATGAAGCCATGACCGGCTGGCCGGTGGTCGGGGCGGCTCTTGGATTCCTGATCGCCGATCGAATCATTGGAAGCGGGATTCATGCCGACGCGGGGATTCTGGCCGCCGCGCTACCTGTGCTGGTTGCCGCGGTGGTGGCGGGGCTGCTTGCCGCCGGTGTTTCGAGAGTGCCATCCCATTGTGGGCGTACGCAAAGAGTGCCCGTGGAACGTGATCGTCGTCCACGCCTTCTGCGGACCACCGAGGTCATTGTCGGCGCTTGCCTGATCGGTTTGCTTGTCGCGGCGGCCCAGATTGGGTCCAAGTCAACAGTATCTTTGCTCGTCCTAGTCTCGGGCGTGGGGATATTGTGGGGCCAGCGCGCAGCACCGGGTGAACAGGGATCAAGCGGCAAATTTGGCCGGGCGTGCCTGTTTGCCGCCGCCGCCATGTTCAACGCGGCGATTCTGGGGAGCTTCGGCGGGGAAACCTGGCGGTTGATGGTCGAGGCTCCGGCCTTTGTGATTCTCGGGTTTGCGTTTGGCGCGGGACGGGCAGCACTTCTCGCGCGAACCAGCGGCGGCCCGACACCCGGCAGGGTTCTGGCCAGGGTGTTGATCGCCGGTTCGGCCATAGCGCTTGCGGCGCCATGGGCCGTTCATCGAGGCGGCTCTTCAATCCTGATGCTTTGCGCATCCGTGACATTGCTGTTGCCGGGCATCCTGATTGCCATGGCGGCGCCTTGCGCAAAGGATGTTTCGATTCGGCTTCGCGCGATGTTCGGATCGATCCAACGGCTCTCCTGATTCTCGATGCAATCGAAATTTCAAGCGCGTTCGATGCAAGGCGCGGCGTGCCAAGTTGGATTCAATTCCTTCAAATGGAACGTCCCGCTGGACCTCGTCAACAGAAAAATCAAAAATTTTTCAAAATTTTTTTGACGGTCCAATACCCCCCCGGAACGCCGTCTCGAGGGCTTGCCGCCGCTTGCTTCATTATGCGCGAAAGCAATGAACATTTGCGCCAATCAACGATGCGCGACGCAGTCTCCGAAGGCAAGATCAGTCCAATTGAACTATCTTACAGCCATCCATTTAGACCCATCGGCAGTGAGCCGAATGAGCGCCAAGCCCGCAGTTTCCCGAAGCGACGCGGAGATGCTCGCGGCCCAACCCGGAATCAGAAAACCCGCGTTTTTTCCGGAGTTTTTGAGTATTTTTGCTTCGACCGCGATTAGTTGTTCAGCGGCTCTACGACTCACGCGCAATCACGCGCACTCAGCGGGCCGACCGTTCACGGTGCGCGCTGGTCTGCATCAGTCTGAAGTTCGTGCGCAGAACCGAATTCGTTTGAGCGGAATTGAACCGATGGGTCTCTAAGGAGGAAAGAGCAGGTCATGAATGACGCCAAGACACGTCCGACGAGCCGGTTGTCGGGCGCCATTTGGCTAATGATCCGGACCAAAGAAATGTCGATAAAGGCAAAAATTCCTTTGACAGCGTGCAACCATGTTGTACGATTTTGGAATGAAAGGAGGTGACGCTCATGGCAAAACGTAGAAAGGCCGCCAAGAAGGCCACTGCAAAGAAGACGAAGAAGAAAGCCGCCAAGAAGAAGAAGTAGCGCACGGCCCGGCGGTGCTCCATCGCACAACCGACCGGTCCGACCTACGCCACGCGGGCATCGCCCGCAGGAGTCGAGAGGTCGACCGGGTTCGCGCGAGAGCATAAGGGCACGGCAAGTATTTGGTGGACGGTGCTGATCGCCACGGCGGCACCGTCCGCCTGTTTTTTGCGCCCGGGAACTCCTCGGCGGACCCTACTTCCCCACACGTCTTGTCGTCCTCGAAGTCTATTGGCGTGTGGTATGTGGTGTGGCATGGGCGCACCCGAGTTTCCACCGCCGGGGCATTGCCACAATGGATGAGGAGACATCTGCCAGGGATTGCCAGAGGCCGCGCCCGGCCTCACAAATCCGAGCCCCGGCTGACTATACCCGCCGCAGCCACATGGCCTTCAGGTATCCCGATTCCGGGCAATTGGCCATGACGGGGTGATCCGGCCCGGCCCCGGTGTAGTCAAGGATCTGGACGGGCATCCGGGCCCGCCGGGCCGCTCCGCAAACCACCTCGGCAAACTGATCCCGCGATACCAGCCCGCTGCAACTGCACGTCGTCAGAAAACCGCCCGGTTTGACGGCCTGAAGGGCCAGGGTGTTCAGATCGGAGTATTTTCGAAGGGCCTCTTCCAATTCCGTTCGGCTGCCGGCCAGCTTGGGCGGATCCAGGACCACCGCGTCGAACTGCCGCTGATTGGCGATCATCTGCCGCAGGTACACAAACGCGTCGGCGTGAACGAACTGGATACGGGCCTGATTCAGATTGGCGTTTTCTTTCGCCAGGGCGACGGCGGCCTCATCAAGGTCCACGGCCGTTACCTCATTGGCGTCGCCGAGTAGCTTGGCACAAAGGCTGAAGCCGCCGGTGTAACAGCAGAGATCAAGCACTTCACCCCCATTGCACAGCTCCGCGAATCGCCTGCGGTTGTCACGCTGATCGCAGAAAAATCCCGTCTTGTGTCCGCCCGCGGGATCAACCCGGTATCGGACCCCGTGCTCACGAATGGTGATCTGCGCGGGAGACGGCACCGCCAATCCCGAGGGCAACTCGGACGAGAGCTTGAAACTTTCCATTTTTTCGACGGACTCATCCGTCCGAATGACAATCCGCCAACGCTCGTTCGCCCGACCCGGCCGATCAAGGCTTGTCGGCGAACCCAGCAGGTCCGGAAGCAATCGCGAAAGCATCTCCAACCGCCGAACCATTCCCAGCGAGAAAATCTCAAACACAAGGCAGTCGGCATAGCGCTCCACGATCAGACCGCTCAGCCCGTCGCCCTCGGCATGAACAAGCCTGTAGGCATCGGTGACATCCGAGAGGCGCAGGCGGCTTCGCAACTCGACGGCCATCGAAAGGCGAGATCGCCAGAAGGCGTCATCGATGGGATGATCGGCGTGGGTCAGAATCCGCAGTCGAATGATCGAATGGGGGTTGTAGAATCCGCGGCCAAAGAGGCTGCCGGACCTGTCGTAAACGTTGACCACGTCGCCCGGCCTGGCCATCGGGTCGGCATCGCGAACCATCCGGGCGTATATGAACGGATGCATGTTGGCCGATCGAAGTCGCACCCAGGGCGAAACCGCCCCTTCCGGTGGGCCGGAAGGTACGTCGTCGGCCGAAGTTTCGAAATCGCGGCGGCGAGGGTCTGAACGCATTTCCCCATGCTGGGTGATCGGTCGGTACTTGGCAAGTGCCACGCGGCCACAATCGCGGAATGTCGTTGGCCCGGTGCTAAACGACGGCCGCCAAGCGGCTCACTTCACGGGTTCGGATCGTCCCCGGCGAACCATCCGCCGACGGACGATCGGTCCCAGTTCCAATCAATAGGCTCGATGGGCTGGTCCTTGCGGGCCATGACGAACATGATCGGCTCGCCGGTTCGGTCATGGAAATCGAACCCGATGGGCTCGCCATAATGGGTGTCCAGGAAAGCCAGCCATTCGTCAAACGGCGGTTGGTCGAAGACGATCAAAATCAAGCGCGGCGGATCGGAGCGAAGCTCCTCCATCAGGATCTTTCGCCTGTCTTCGGCTCCGGCCATACCCTCGGACAGCCCGGTTATCATTGTGTATCGAGAAGCGCACCTGCGGCCGGAGTAATAATAGATTTCGGCCTCGTTGCCATAGACAAACACGCGATCGTCCGCCCGCGTCACGCCCCCGACGTTTTGGCCTTGGGCCCGGCCCCAGAAATCCCGCGAGTTGTAGCGATTGACCGTGATGCCGAACAAGGGCTGAGACAGGTAGTGTCGATACTCGGCGGCAAGAACGGCCAGGGCGATGCCCACGAGTAGGACACCGCCGCCCACGCGAGCGGCACTGGGACGTTGTGCCCAATCGGTCAGTCGGCTTGCAATCAGGGCGACGGCAACAGCAGTTGCCATCACCGCTGGAGGAATCAGCAGGTAGTAATAGTGCGGCCAAAATCGCCCGGGCATGCACACCGCAAAAAATCCGGCAACCACAAGGCACAGGATGAGCCCCGGGCCGACTATGGCCTGGTCGGACCGGGTTGGTGCCGATTCATGTCGGATTCGCTCAGCGCCCGCGCCCAGCCGTTTCACTAGGGTAACCAGAATGACGGTCGAGCCGGTCGCGGCCGCTATCCAAAGGGGAAACGCACTGTCGAAGATGAACGGGTGCCGCGGCGGGCGGAAAAACGTGGTGAATCGGCTCAAGAATCCTCCGCCGCCTTCGCTGTAGCTCAGGTTGAACAGAAACACGGCATCGGCAAATTCGGCCGCCCGTCCGGTGACAATGAAGTAGAGCCATGTTAGCAGCCAGAGTGCGGCCGGCCCCAAACCGAGGAAGACAACGGCCGAGCCCGCATGGCGGGTTCGACTCGCTCCCCCGCCAGAACAACCGGCAATGCTTCCGACTGCGACAGCCAAAACCACCCAATGAATGGCGACGACAGTCTTAACGCTCGATCCCAGGGCCAGAGCCGAGCCCGCGGCCAGGAGCCACAGCCAGGCCCCGTCCGCCGCGCGACTCGTGACGGTGGTTACGTTGCCGTCGTGGTTTGAAGTGTCAGCCCGTGCCCTCTCGATTCCGTCGCGCCCAATCGCGTCAGCCCAGCGCATGGCGAAGTACCACGCCGCGAGAATCAGCGTGTTCATATAGATTTCACGGTTGGCCCCCTCCCCACCGGTCCCCGGGTCGGACGAAACAATGGCAAAGAGCACCGCCGCCGCAACGGCCGTCAGCCTGC
>JBGTDB010000335.1:0-3432 GCA_041748515.1 Phycisphaerae bacterium | reverse complement strand
CCCCGAGTCTCGTAAGGACGATTTCCGTCAGGAGATCATGAATTACATCGGGGCGCTCTCCCTGGACGGGAAGAAATTTGAATACCATACCAACGCACGGCTGCATAAAGCGCTGGAACTGAAGCTGTTTGAGGACCAACGCGACACGATCAAGTTGAAGAACGTGGTGTCGGGCGTGGTGGACGATGAGACCCAAGCCAAGATCGACGTGGTCAAACAACGGCTCATCAAGTACTTCGGGTACAACGAAACGAGCGCGACCGACGTGCTCAACTACGTGGCCAGCATCTTCGCCCGTGGGGATACGAAACAGGAATCCAAAAAATGAGAATGGCGAATGAAGAATCAAGAATGCAGAATGGATAGCACATTCGCCGTTCTTGATTCGCCTTTCATCATTCACCGCGGGATTGACTGGCGATGGGTCTCCAGATCGAAAAGGACCATCAGCGTTTTCGCAAGATCGTCAAGGGGAAGATTCGCGAGGATCTTCGTAAATTCCTGACGCGCGGCGAGCTTCTTGGCCGCGAAGGCAAGAAGTACATCAGCATTCCCGTTCGCGGCATTGACACCCCCCACTTTCGGTACGGCGACAACGACGACGCCGGAGTCGGTCGTGGCGACGGCAAGCCCGGCGATCAGGCCGACGGCGAAGGCGGCATCGGCCCCGGTGGAACCGAAGAAGGTCGCCACGTCCTGGAAGTCGACGTCAGCCTCGACGAGCTCGCCGAGATCCTCGGCGAAGAGCTGAAACTCCCCCGGATTCTGCCCAAGGGCAAGCGCCGCATCACTCCCGAGCGCGACCGGTACAGCGGCATTCGACAGTCCGGGCCCGAATCGCTTCGCCACTTCAAGCGGACCTTTCGGCGGGCCCTTCGCCGGCAGATCATGTCTGGCCTGTATAATCCCGATTCGCCGCGGATCATCTTTGAACGCCGCGACAAGGTCTATCGAAGCTGGAAGACCATTCTCAGCCCGCAGTCGAACGCGGTCATTATCTACATGATGGACGTCTCCGGTTCGATGGGCGATGAGCAGAAAGAGCTGGTGCGGCTGGAGGCCTTCTGGATCGACGCCTGGCTGCGGAAGAACTACAACGGCATCGAGAGCCGATACATTGTTCATGACGTCCGCGCCGCCGAAGTCGATCGCGAAACTTTTTTTCGCATTCGCGAGGACGGCGGCACCCGCATCAGCAGCGCCTTCCGCCTGGCCCGCGAAATGATCGAGAGCCAGTACGCCCCCAGCGAATGGAACGTATATTTGTTCCATTTCTCGGACGGCGACAACAGCAGCGAATCCGACAGCCGGGAGTGCTGCAACCTGCTTCGCGAGCAACTTCTGCCGTCGCTGAATATCTTCGGCTACTGCCAGGTGGCCAGCGCGTACGGAAGTGGGAATTTCATCAACGTGCTGCACGAGCACTTAAGCAGCGAGGACGGCGTCATCACCAGCCGGGTGAACACCAAGGACGACATTTACGACAGCATTAAGACGTTCTTTTCACCTGGGAGATGAGGCGCCGATGGACGGGGTGACTTATTGCAAACCGACGTCCTCGACGCTGTCGAAACGGCACGTTGAACGTCCGCCTAAATGGACGGATTACGCTGACGCGTGGCTTAGCTTTCCGCTCGGCTCGGTGCTCGACTACGGTTGCGGCGAGGGAGAGTTCGCGGAGCGGATCCGCGACCGATTCCACGCTTACAACGGTGTCGACATCGACGGCGACAAAGTGGAGAAGGCCCGGGCCAGGGGATGGGGAAATGTTCAACGGATCGACCCGCGCGATCCCCTCCCTTTCGGCGACGAGTCGTTTGACACCGTCGTGATTCTTAAGGTGATCGAGCACGTTACGGATGAAGCCCTGGTGCTGGGCGAGCTGGCACGCGTGCTGCGGCGGCGCGGCCGGCTGCTACTGACCACGCCGCACCGAGGATTGCTTACGTTTCTGGATCCGGGGAACTTCAAATTCGTGATGCCGCGACTGCACCGGTTTGTTCATTGCGGCATCCTCAGGCAGTCGGAGTACTACGAGCGCCGCTTTGGTGGAACGCGACGGCGGGAACAAAACATGGTGGCGGACTTCGCCACGGATCAGACGCCCTGGCATCGGCACTATTCTTATCAGGAAATAAGGCGGTTGGCGCCGCCGGGGCTTTCCACTCTGGCATGGTCGGTGTACTTCCCCATGTTTCGGGCGCTATGGTCGCTCCGGCTCGTGCTGAAGACCGCCACATTCGGTCGATGCGCTGACCTGCCGCCGCCGTTGCGCCAGTTGTATCGGCGGCTCAGTCGCAGCGAGGGACATTGGGGCGATCAGTTGGTCGTCTTGTTTGAAAAGCAATGAACCAGATTGACCTGAGTTACCGGGGCATGTTGCCGAAAGAAGTTTCCCGCTGGGCGGAGACCATCGCCGATTTTGCGCGCCGCGAGGAACTCGACTTCTATCCGACGATCTTCGAGATGGTCACGTCGGAGCAAATGTCACAGATCGCAGCCTACGGCGGATTCCCTCAGCGCTATCCGCACTGGCGCTTTGGCATGGAATACGAGCGGCTGCGCAAGCAGCACCGCTACGGACTGGGCCGCATCTACGAGATGGTCATCAACAATAATCCCTGCTATGCCTATTTGCTAAACGACAACATGATGGTCGATCACAAGACCGTGATCGCCCACGTCTACGCCCACTGCGACTTCTTCAAGAATAATATCTGGTTCTCTCGCACCGATCGCCGCATGATGGACGAGATGGCCAACCATGCGACCCGCGTCCGCCGATACATCGAACGATACGGAATGGATCGGGTCGAAACCCTGATCGACACTTATCTTTCGTTCGAGAACCTGATCGATCCGCATTCGGTCTTCATGTGCCGCGAGCCGCGCATCTCGCCGAAGAGGCAGCGCGAAATCGACGAAGAACCGCAGGAGCAGGCTTCGCGCTACCCCGCCAAGAGCTATATGGACCGCTATATCAACCCGCCCTCGCTGATCGAGCGCATCCGCGTCGCCAGGCAGGCCGACAAGGATCGGGCCAGGGAGCGGTTTCCAACCAAGCCCGCCCGCGATGTCATGTTGTTTTTGCTCCAAAACGCACCTCTGGAAGATTGGGAGGCCGATCTGCTCTCCATCGTCCGCGAGGAGGCCTATTACTACGCGCCCCAGGGCCAAACAAAGATCATGAACGAAGGGTGGGCCAGTTACTGGCACTCAACGCTCATGACGAACTACATCCTGGGCGACGACGAATTGATCGACTATTGCGAGCACCACGCCGGAACGCTGGCCACCTCGCCCGGCCGGCTGAATCCGTACAAGCTGGGCGTCGAGCTTTTTCGCGACATCGAGCGCCGCTGGAACACGGGCAGATACGGCCCGGAGTATGACGCCTGTGACGACATGGCCATCCGCCGCGAATGGGGTAAG
>JBGTDB010000334.1:0-5412 GCA_041748515.1 Phycisphaerae bacterium | reverse complement strand
AAAGTACATTGCTTCGAATCGGAACCGGTGTCGTGCTGCCCCCGCTGCCGCTGCCGGGCTGCGGTACAAGGAACGGCTGAACGAAGGGCTGAGTTGAACCCAGCCCACCTGGTGCGGGAAGCGGCGTTCCTACAGCGGGTGTGTTCGGCGTGAATCCGAGTCGCGAAAACGTACGAGGAAGCAGCAGTGGCTGACCCATCACTGGATCGGTCAGAATACCGCCGTTGGGGTTGGGGACGTAGTCAAATCCCGCGTTTCCGCTGTTCAGCACGATATCCAGGTCTATGCCGAACTCCTCAAGGTAATGGCTGGAGACGGTGACGAAGCGGGCCTCGACGGCGATTTGTATCGCCCGTTGCTCGCGAAGCTTGCCCAGAAGGTCGCCGATTTGCCGCTGGGTGGCGGAATTCTGCGTGATAACCAACTGGCCGTTCAATTCGGAAATTGTGCCGATCGTTCCGCCGCGTTCACGCCAGGTGTCGGGAGAAATGTTATCCTGAATCAATTCAATGATTCGTCGTAGTCGGTTATAGCGATCCGGGTCAAGTTCCGCTTCGTTGCCGGCGCGATCATCGCCGTTGTGAGACCAGTCGATTGATGCGGACTGCGGCGCGACCGCAGGACTGGGCCTGTTTCCGGTTTGCTTGAGGTCGCGCATCGGTGAATCGTTGAAATTCGGAATCTCCATCAGCAGATCGGTTATGTCGTAGACGGTCGTGAATGTTTCCTTATCGAGGGTTCGGCGTGTGGCGATTTTGACCACGCCTTCGCGGACTTCGAATCCAACGTCGGCCGATCCGGCTCCGGCCTGCTCGATGATCTCGGTCAGGGCCCGCTTCAATGAAATCTCAGCGGGAAGCGACAGATCGACCCGAACGTCGCGCTCAATGCCGGCCAGCTTCAAGTCGTTCCAGTTGACCACCAGGTTCAGGTTGTTGGCGGCGGCAAGCTGAGTAATGACCTGATCGAACGGCTCGTAGACAAAGTCAGGACGAATGGGCGTATCCAGGGCTGCAAAGATTCGCGAATCCGGAGCCATCGCTCCAACGGGAGTTCGCCGGGCAACAATCTCCGGCCAATTGTCTGGATAGAGTAGCTCTACGTGCCAGGGTATTTTCGATTTTTCAACACTTATAAGGGCTCCTTGCGTCTGCCGGTAAAACTCGTTTCGGGTTTCACGTTGGCGGCGATGAACGCTCCGCTCTTCATACTCATCCATCAGCATGCGGGCCGGTTGGTACTTAGGATCGATGACCGTAACCTGCTTGAGAACGGAAATAGCCGCGTTCAAGTCGCCATCTTTCTTGTGCTGGGCAGCCTGGGCCATCAGGCTATCGACCTGCCGACGCCGGTTTTCGGCATCAGCGCGAAGTCGAGCCTCGCGCTGTTCCTCGATCTGTCGCATGGTCTCCGCGACTTGTCGTTCGTGGTATTCCCGTTCGGCATTACGGATATACTCGGCCAGGGCGTCGGCCTCGGCACGCAAACTTTCATACTTGGATTTGGGGTCGGCATAGGCCCGGCCGGCCTCCACAAGCTGACGCGCTCGAACCATGGCCTGACCGGCTTCTTCAAATCGCTCTGCCGCGACCTGTTCGCGGATCTGCCTTTCAACGTCACGATACTCTGCGACGGTGCGTTGCCAGCGTATCTGGTCTTCGCGACGGATGCGATCGAGTAGTTCAACGGCTCGGTCGCCCGCAGTCACGTCCTGCTGAAGGCTCAGTTGCCTCAGCCCGTCAATTGCCTCCGGATAGCCCGGAACCGCGTCCAAGGCTTCGTTAAACAACCGGTCAGCTTCGTTAAATCGGCCGGCATCAAACATTTCGCGCCCTTGGCGGGTCAGAGAGCGAGCACGTTCCTCGTCCTGGGGCGTGATTCCGGGCAGCGGCTGGTTGGCGGGTTCACCTGTGGGATCCTGGTCATTTTCCGGTTGAGCCACGATTTGGACTTGTCCGAGTTCTCTCTGGTGCGCCTGGGCGGCACGCCGGACCGTTTCGGGCGCGTACTCGTTCCGAACGATGAAATCGAGCAGCTCCAGGGCCCGCCCGGTTTCATTCTCGGCGATGGCCGTCTCGGCATCTTCCAAGTCGCGCACGGCCCGCTCATACATCCGCAGGGCAGTCTGCGTGCGCTCCAGGTATTCGTCGCGGGTCTTCTGCTGAGAGGGGGTAAGGTGGGACGATTCGATGCGAACGAGCAACTCCTGCGCCGCCAGATAATCGCCCTGATCAAATCGTTCAACCGCCTGTTGAAGCGCTTCCGCCGGGGTCTGTGCGATCACAATCACCGGACCACCGACCAAAGCCGAAAAGATGACGGCCAGGAAAAACGCGGCTTTCCTAGGGGTACTCGACGTTTGCAAAGCAGGCTCCTTCTGTCTGGCGTACGTTTAACGCATCTTGAGGCAGGCGGAGTAGGGCGGGCAAAGCCCGTTGAGCCCGGCGTCACCGGGGGATGGACGCCCCTACCCCATTGTTCAACCACGCGTGGTTTACCGGCCTTCACTTTGCGCGGCTTCAGGCAACGTCAGCGACGGGCGCCTCGCCGTCGCGGACGTGATTCTAGGTAGTCGCTCGCCAGCCTGCAAGGGAATCCCAAACAGGCGGGCGCGTTGCACCCGGCATTCCTTGGCCGGCAGTCCATGGCCGAGACACTTCATGCCCGATCCTTCCCGACACGCCGAATAAGTTGTCCCTAACCCGGCGGCGTCGAGTCCAGTGCCCGGTCAAGGGGAAAAAGGCGAGTGTCATCGACGCCGTGGCGTCCAGACCTTGCTCGCAGCCACTCTCTTTGTCGGATGGTCCCGATCCAGCGAGACACTCCGCTCGGAAAGCGATCCATCGGGGCCCATCAGGACGACGGCCGTGTCGTCCCGGAGCGGGCCGAAGCCAACGCCATTCGCACTGCGACTGCTCTTTCGCTCAGCGCTTCGGCGGGTAAAATCGATATCCACGACCTGCTCATCGGCCGAGTAGAGCACCGGGGCGTTGTCCGTCTGCTCGGGGTCGTCGATAAACGGGACGCTCGTCCGTTGCTCGATCATAACCCGGTCGCCGATCTGAAACCGCTCCCGCCGTGACTTGACCCACACGCCGTAGTACCAACGGAAGAATTCGACACCGATCTCTTCATTGGATCGGTCGTCATAGGTCACGTAGTAGAGTGAGACCGGTTCGAAAGCAACCGAATCGCTTGGTGACGACCAGTCGCTCAAGAGCATTACTTTCGTCGCGTCGTTGGGATCGTCGAATTTCTCAGGCATTCCGACGAACTGGTTCAGGATTCGAAAACGCATTCGATACTGATAAGCGAAGTTATTCTTCACGCTTTCCACGGCGGCGTCATGCGCCCAGACCTGCTGAATGGGTTGCGGCTCGCGGCGAACCTGAGCCTCCGGAGCGGTGACTGGGCCCCTGGCGTGGCCGCCGATCCGCTCTTCGCGAATGATGTCTTTTTCCGTTTGCTCGGCCTGCCGTTGGATACTATCGGCCTGGTTTCTCTGGCGACTGTTCGCCGAACCGCTGACTTTTACATCGTGGGCCAGATTGAAGGCTCGAACTGCTTCGGCGCGGGACTTGTTTTTTCGAGCCGATGCCAGCAGGTCTTCCGCTTGTTTGAGCGTGGCGTCCATTTCCTGCTCGGGCGTCAGTTCCCGGACCGGGGCTGCGGTCACTTTGGGCGCCGTACCGTAAAGGTCGATGGGATTCGGACTCTGCGGCTTGTCAGGGGAGATGAACTGTTCGTCCTGGCGGCGCACGTCCATGTGGGAAGTCAACATCGGGAACGTCCACTGGGCTCCATTAACAACGGGCGCCATCAGAGGCCGAATAAACTCGCGTTGGCGAAGCGGCTCCTGAACCGCCTTGAGGAAGTCGTCAACCCTCTTCCTGTCGGCGGTCGACAAGACCAGTGCCTTGTCTCGAGCGGATTCCTCAAACGACAGGACCGGGATTGGCGGCATGGGCGGCGCAGGCCAGGGCTGAACTTCCACCCAGTCGTCATCTAACCAGGATCCGTCCGCGCGGGCTTTGCGCTTTTGAATTTCCGGGGGAAATACAATCAGTTCATCCTGGGTCGCGCCGTAAGCCTGCTTCTGTAGTTCAACCTGTTTCTTGAACTCGAACAGAGACGAAACCGTCACCCAATTGGTTGGCTGATACTGGGTACTTGAACCTTCGGTGCCGGGCATCGCGATCGTACTTCGGCCGTGGGTAAGCTGCGGGGCCCGCGGAACAAGCACGGCGACAAGCTTCGCCCGCCCGACGAGTTCAATTGGCGGGTCGATAATCGGCACCGTGGGTTGAAACGGCGTCACCGGGGCTAACGGCTTGGCCTCTATCGGGGCCAGTGACCCGGCAAACGCCTCAAAGAGCGGCTCAGGTCGGTTGATTGCCGGTTCAGCATTTCGAAGCCGCCCGAGTACTTCGTTGGCACGGTCGGCGACGATCGCATCTATCGTTCTGGGCGTGACGGTCTTATCGCGGAGTTCCATCTTATTCGGCGAAGTGACGACATAGCGCACAATAACTAGAACCAGAATCAGCGCGGCAACGACTACCACGGCTTTTTCTACGTGTCGTTCAATGGGATTGACCAATTGTTTGGCCATTTATTTTGCTCCGAACCCTATCCCCTAAACACCCCGGCAAATCGAGTTTCGAGGCGGTGGCAAGCACCGCCCGCCGGAAACCACGAGGCCGCTGTTCGATCATTCGCGATTGGGGCAGGGGATTGCATAATGATCACAAACCGAACTTGGCATCACTGGCCGAAACACCTCGCCGAGCATGATCGTCTCAAAATCGAGGACAACCGACACCACCGGCGCGGAGCCGTAAATCTTACCCTTGAGATCACGGTTCGGCGGCAGCGCTTTGTACGCGGCGCGAACCAGCGTATGAAAGCGGTTGTTGGTCAGCTTTTCGACCAGAACAGGGACTTCACGCACATCCATCACGAGTTTTACGGTAAATTGAACGACTTCAAACTGCTGGCCCGATTTTGACTGCGTGAACATCGATTCGCCGGTTCCCGGCGGAAGTCCCGGATCAAAGTCCCCGGGCTTGGCCACCACGACCAGATCGCCTGAGGACGGAACGTACTGGGACAATCGTATGGAGACCACGTCCTTGACGGCCATGTTACCGACCCAGGGATTCTCGTTTCTGGCTCGGGCCCTCTGGGCCGCTTGCTGATTAACTTCCCCGATGGCGTCCACAACGTCCTTTTGAATCCAATAGCCGACCTGGGCAACCCACACATCAAATGGATCGGGCGGGGCAACCAGATCCCGCGCCCGCATGGCCGGCTCGAATTGAAGGCTTGAGTAGGCTTCTGGAGGCTTCTCGTCGGCCGGGCGCACACAAAAGCATGAAAAGCTCAGGGCCTTGGCAATGGCGGCCCGGGCGG
>JBGTDB010000333.1:0-3435 GCA_041748515.1 Phycisphaerae bacterium | reverse complement strand
ACATATCGCGATGCGTGGTGGACTGGGTAGTCATTGCCCACCGCGGCGAGCTGCGCGGCCAGGGCCAGCTCAGGGTGGTTGTTCTCGCGGCTGAGGTGGGCCATGGCGATCCACTTCGGCCGACGACGCGAGCACTGTCGGAGCAGTTCGGCCGATTCATGATTGGAGAGATGCCCGCCTTTTCCCTTGATTCGAGCCTTGAGCGGCTCCGCATAGGGGCCGACCTCGAGCATGTGCGGGTCGTAGTTGCATTCCAGATAGGCCGCGTCCACTGATTCCAGTAGCCCCTGCAACCCCTCAAATGGATGGCCCAAATCGGAGAAAATCCCCAGCCGTTTCCCTTCGCATTCGACGATGAATAGCACGCCGTCGGCCGCATCGTGCGGCGTCCTTACCGAATGGACTTTCACCCCATCAAATTCGAGTGTGTCGCCGGAGTGAAAATAACGAAGATCGTCGATTCGCCCCAGGCTGCACCAGGTTGAGGCGTGGGTCCATTGCGTCATGTAGACCGGCAGCCCGAACTTCCGATGGTAGACGCCCGCACATCGGATGTGATCGACGTGATCATGGGAGATTATGACCGCCTGAACATCGCGGATATTTCGGCCGTGTTGGGCCATGCGGGCTTCGGCCGAGGCCCCGGTGATTCCGGCGTCGAAAAGCAATCGTGTTCCGTTCGCCTCGACGTAGAACGAATTGCCGTTGGATCCGGATTGCAGAGAGAAAGTCAGCACGGTGCCCATCGTAACGCGGGGAGACCACCTGTGTCGAGCTTGGACCGCAAAACACCCGAGCGTCTACTTCGGCGATGGACGCGAAACGAAAACCGGCGTTTGGATCATCGGGGTCGGATGCATCGGAGGAATGCGATCAACCGGCTTGGACCTGGTGATATTTGCCCGGTCGGGCCGACGACCTCGCCTGCGTGGCCGTTCGATGGTCGTGGCCGCATCGAGGAACCGCTGAACCCACCGATGAACGTCGCTCCTTTGAATCGATTTTCGCAAGCCGGACATGCGGGTTTCCCGCTCGGATTCCGGCATTTTCATGGCCTGAGCCATGGCATCCGCCATGCCGACGATGTCATACGGATTCACCAAGAGCGCGCCGCGGCGTAGCTCCGCGGCCGCTCCGGCAAATTCGCTGAGCACCAGCACACCCCGCTCGCTAATGTTGGACGCGCAGAATTCCTTGGCCACGAGATTCATTCCATCATTTAGTGGGGTGACTGCGGCCACGTCGGCAAGCCGGTAATAGGACAGCAACTCTTCCCGGCTGACCGATCGGAACGCATAGTGAACCGGAACCCAGCCGCCCTCGGTGAATTCGCCGTTGATCTCCCCGACAAGCTCCTCAATCTCGGCCTTGAGCTGTTTATATGAAGGAATCGTCTCGCGGCTGGGAACCACAAGCTGGAAAAACCGAACTTTCCGACGGAATTCGGGATATCGCTGGAGCAGCTCGCGATAGGCTCGCAGCCGCATGGGAATGCCCTTGGTGTAGTCCAGGCGATCGACGCCGAGGAGCAGTTTTCGATTTTCCAACTCCTCCGAAAGCCGGGCTACGCATTCATCGACCTTCGGTGATGCGGCCTCGCGAGCAAACTCCATGTAGTCAATGCTGATGGGGAAGGCGCCGACGCGCACGTTTCGATCAGACGCGGCCACCGAAAGGTATTGCCCGCGGCCAGTGACCCGCAGAGCCGGCATGAGAGCCCGCACCGCATGGACAAAGTTGCGACGGTCGCGAAGGGCCTGAAAACCAATAATGTCGTAGGCGCACATTGCGGCAAGGAGTTCCTGTCGCCAAGGCAGCTTGAGCAGAATCTCCAGCGGCGGAAACGGAATATGCAGAAAGAACCCGATGGCCTGATGCATGCCGAGCTTGCGCAGCTCTTCGCCCAACGGCATGAAGTGGTAGTCGTGGACCCAGAGAAAGCTGTCCGGCGGCGCTCCCTCGCGCACGGCCCGAGCGAATCGCGCGTTCACACTCAGGTAAGCGTCCCAATAGGCAGGCGAAAAATTGCAACGCTCATCCAGGCTATGAAAGAGCGGCCAGATTACTTCGTTGGAGAAACCGAGATAGAAGCTGTCGTGTTCGTCCTGGCTAAGGACAACGCCTTTCAGGTCAAAACCCGCACGGCCGGACTCGGCTTTCAGTAACTCGTCCGGATCAACTTTATCATCGGTGAGCGTTCCGGCCCAGCCGACCCAGGTACCGCCGCGGTCACGAAGCACAGGCGCCATGGCCGTCACCAGCCCGCCGGAGGCAGGCCGGGTGCGCCATTCGCCACGATGACGCTCAATCACAACCGGCAAACGATTGGCAACGACGACAAGATGAGATTGACGTTGGCTCACTCCACCTTTTTACAGGCAAGACGCCATCGCGTCAAGAATTCCACAAGCTCTCCCGGCGGTCTGAGCCAGACGTGGGCGAGCGTCGGACGTAGTTCATCGCGAACAAGGACGCACAGCCCGCGCGAGCCGATTTCGCGAAAAGCATCCTCGTCCGTGCGGTCATCGCCGGCATAAGCGATCGCGGCCGGACGATCATATTCAGCAAGAATTGCGCGCACCGCATAACCCTTGTTTTTAGCCGCGGCGCGAATCTCCACTCCGCCATCAAACTCATGCAGTTCCATAATGCCGACGTTAGCCGTCAGGGGAGTCCATAGGTGTCGAATCGATCGTTCGATCCGTTTACGTTGCAGTTCATCGACGCCTCGCCAATGCGCGGCGATGCCCGTGGGCTTAACTTCGCAGTACCGCAGCAAGTCCGCATCCAGGGCCGACTGCCGCGCTAGCGAAAGCGCCGCCACAACGGCGCTTGGAAGTGTCGGAGGATGGTGCGCTCCGTTCGTGTCGAGGCGCTCCCAGCCGTGGCTGCCCCAGATTTCAGGAAGTGGATCCAGGCTCTTGGCAAGAGGAACAAGGTCCGCAACGGCCCGGCCGCTTATCAAGACGATTCGGGTATCGGTTTCGCTGCTGATGCGGTTAATCGGATCGACGACTTCGGCATAAGGAAACGCCTGGTCACGCTCGGGTCGAAACGGCGCCAGTGTTCCGTCGTAGTCAAGCATTAGAATACGGACCCGCGCGTGGGCCAAACGCTCAAAGAACTGGTCGACATTGATGATTTCTTTGAGCAATTGCATGTCGGACAACGCTTCCAATTTCCCAAGCCTTAAAGAGCCCTTCCTGCCTGTTGATCAATTCGGGCGAATTTGGCTTCCTTGCATGAATATCACGATTCGGTATCGGACTCCTGACGGGCAAGGAGCCATTCAAGTTGCGGCCGCAGGGCCTGGAGTGCTCGGGCGCGATGGCTGACCGTGTTTTTCAGTTTCGGCGGCATCTCGGCCGAAGTCATTTTAAACGGCTCGACATAGAAATGCGGATCGTAGCCGAAACCGTTGGCCCCGCGCGCCGG
>JBGTDB010000332.1:0-6680 GCA_041748515.1 Phycisphaerae bacterium | reverse complement strand
GTCACACGAGAGCTCAGCCGCCAGGTCGCCCAGAACTTTCGACACGCCGGAGAACGTTGGCGTTTCAATCAATCTTAAGGGAATGTTCAGCTCGCTGAGTTCGGCAGACAGCGCCATCAGGTGTCGGCGGACGAACTCGACGTGAATGGCGCCCCAATCATGCGTTCGCCATTGGCGCGGGCATATCGTAAAGACACCGACAACGCCCCGACCCGCATCATTGCAGGCGTGGAAGAGCGCGAGATTGTCGCGGATGCGAAGATCGGAACGAAACCAGACGAGTATTCGCACGTGTTGCTCGGCTTAGGTCGAAGTATGCGACCCGGGGCCCCCCTCCGGGCGCGTTAATTCGGATCTAACCAGCCGGATGCTCGCGTAGATCAACACGGCGTTCAGCACGAAAAAGACCAGAAATATTGGGAGGCCGCCGGCGGCCGCAACGGCTGCGTGAATTTTTTCGAGCGCGACCAGGTCCATGTGCGCGATTCGAATGCATTCTCGCACAACGCTGGTTCCCGCGATCGTAAACAGTACGCCAAGTGAAATAACGGCGTGCCAACCCACTCGATAGCCTCCGCGGGCCAGAGAAACCCATCCCGCCGCCTGGAAAAGCAGACCCGTTATGGCCACGATCAGATAAACCCAAGATTGCGACGACCAGATCGCCGACTGGTGAATCGATCCGGCGACCTTGTAATACCAGACCGCGCAGACCACGCTCAGCATCAAGGCCCCAACTGAAGCAACCGACCACCGGCGAATGCTCTGCCCGTCCCAATTTTTGCCTGCACTCTTCCGCCTGAAGCGGAGCTGCCAGAGCAATAGCGCGAACATCGTGGGGAAGGCCCCGAAAAACCACGTACCAAAGCGCGGCGCGGTCAGGCGGGCGCTGTACCACATGGACTGCGAGGCATATTGAGAAGCCCACTCTGATTGATCGAGACTGAGCAGATGGTTTTCCGTCCACGAGTATCCGGTAAACGCAAAGCAGAGAAAGGCCACAACGCTCACGCTCTGTCGAAGCGCCGCCGGCCACGACTCAATCCGCCTGGCTTTCAACAGATAGAGCAGATAGAAACCTAGTATCAATACCGGAAGGATCGACATCCAGCGATGGAAAAGCAGTAAATTGGCTGTGTAAAAAGGCTTCTGGTAGAGAATCTGCACAAATAGCAGCGGTGCGATCGCGGCGGTGATTGCACCGCTGAGTGCGAAAGGCATCCAGTCTCGAAGGATCTCAATGCCCGGCGGTGGTTCCGAGGTCTCCTCGTCAGTCCGACCGACAAACGTCGAAAGCGTTATAAAGCCGGTGCCCGCAAGCACGTAGTTCATGAAAATAACGTGCAGAACCAGCGTGAAAACGTACAGCACGAGGTATATCGCTGACGATAACGGAAAGCCGAATGGAAACAGAGCGTCCATGATCTACCCACTCAACCTCGGCCACTTCAAACCACCGGCATCCAACTTGAGGCCGGGAAATTGCTCAGCATCTTTGCCGGTTGGTCGGGAGTCAAGTTGTGCCTCGCGAGTTTTACTCCGTTGCCGGCCGCAGAGTCCGGTCTATCAAACCGACAACGCCCGCCCCGGCTGGTGTTGAGGCTCCGTAAATAGCGCGCTCTCCGCGCTACCTTGTTTTGGGCCGATTTCCCAGGCCGGCGGCGAAGAAGAGGGGGGAGTTGCGGGCGATGATTCAAATAGGCACGGTACAAGCTCAGAGATCGCAGAGAGTTTTTCGAATCTTCGGCGAATCTGTCGCGATTATAGGAGTTGGCGCCGGATTCGGTGCGAACCAAGGATTTAGGAGACGAAAAGCCGATTGAATCATACGGGAAGACTCTTGCTGGGGCTGGCTGAAGTCACCGGTGTCACCGATGAAACTGTCCAATCTGGGTTGAAAGCGCTGCCAATTACAACGACATCACGACTCATGTCAAATAAGGAAAACCAATACGGTTCTGTCCGTGGATCCGCATTTGCCCGAATCTGTGATGGCCTGTGGAAACGCTGGTATCGCTATTTCAATCGCAAAGTGGAAGGTGAACAGATTCGATTCCTGAACTATGGAATGGTTTTGCGCGGCGGCGAAACGCTGCTGCTCTTGCCGGAGGACGAAGGCGATCGGTTGTCTATCCAGCTCTACCATCGGGTCGTATCCGCGGTGGATTTGTCAAAATCGAGAGTACTTGAAGTAAGCTGCGGTCGCGGTGGGGGGGCCGATTACATGACTCGATATCTGCATCCCCGCGACGTCATCGCCTTGGATCGAACAGAATCGGCCTTGCTTGGAGCAAAGCAATGCCGGACATCGGGGTCTGTGAAATTCGTGTGCGGCGATGCCATGTGCCTCCCATTTGCCGATGTGTCATTTGACGCGGTCGTTAATGTCGAGGCGTCCCACTGCTACGTCGATTTCGAACGATTTCTTCGCGAGGTACGGCGAGTGCTCGCTCCAGGCGGACGCTTTCTTTACGCGGATTTTCGACTTGCAAGAAAGCAAGATGTTTGGGAGCGGCAGATCTCGGAAAGCGGCATGGAAGTCGTCGCAAGCGAAGACATCACCGATCGCGTGGTCGAGTCGCTGAACGTCGACCACGACCGAAAGATGTCGTTGATCGGTCGCGTCGCGCCGCGCCTGTTGCGACGAGTCTTTATGGCTTTTGCAGGAAATCGGGGTACGGTCATCCATCGGGCCTTCGAGCGAGGCCGAATGCAATACGTTCGGTTTGTACTGAAGCGGCCGAGTTGATCGCGATTGAACGCTGTGTGCTTCAAAATGAGCGACCCAACGTTTCTTGCAAAACCTTGCTTTTGCAGGGCCCGGCTCACAACTGGCGCTGACATTGCCGATTACTCTGAGCCGAGCGGTCGTTCGACAACCATCGGCTGGACCGGTTCGCCATTGGACATTATTCCCATGAAGCGTTGCTGTTCAGTATCGCCGAATGTGTATTCGAGGTTCTCGTTCCGAAAAACAAAGTCCAACAATCCATCCGTGAGCTTCCAATACCCGAAGTAATCGAGAGAACTCGGTGCGAAAGTGCCCGCGCCCTCTCCTGGGCGGCGGCCGTGTGAGGTCACCGTTCCGCCCGCGGCAACCGAGGTGGGTGGGAAGCCGTCTACAACCGAGAGCGGAGAAGTGTGATCCGCAACAAGTTGCGGTGTGGGCCGGCGATCCGTACGCATGGTTACCAGCTCGACTTGGCCAGAGGGAATATGCGAAACCCAAGGGAGTAGCGCGTCTACGCCAGCGCGTCCGACAACACTGTCATCCTCGCCGACAACAAACAAAACGCGCGAGCCGACCGGAAGGCGGGATCGATTGTCGGCGCTGATGAGACTTGAGGCGCCCGGCTGAACCATCATGATCGCGGCCGGCGGAGGCAGACCGAGTTCAAAGGAGCGCGCGGCCAGGATTGATGCGAACGTTCCGCCGAGCGAATGGCCAATCCATACGACTGATTGGCTCTGAGGCAATACGCGGCCGTTAACTTGTATGTGTTGCCAGGCGGCCGAGATGGCGCCGGCCGCGGCCGCCTCCATTTCCGCCGGCGTGGAGAATATGTTTAACTGATACCGCGGATAAACGGCGATGTGTCCTTTCAGGACGATGTGCTCAATCCATCCTCCATATGTCAGGGGGTCTAGCGCCGTCCATCCATGAAGAAACACGACCACCGGAGCTGATTCTGGACGAGGGTCGTCCGGAAAGAAAATCCAGTACTCATCAATTCCAGCGCCAATGCGCTGCGTCAGGATTGATGCGTGTCGATAGTCGGATCCGCCGGGACCAGACTCGGGTTGGTTCGGAGGGCGAATGTCGCTTCCGATGGCGTCGCAGCCTCCAATCGCGATCAGGCCGACCAGGACGACATGAGCCAACTTCGCTCTATGGGCCAGTTCTCCGAGCACTCGGCCGAGCCGTTGTACCAGGAAGTGACCCAAACGTGACGGCATCGGACAGTTGAAAGTCAATCGAAACGATGGGCCGGATGATCTTGCGAGCAGGTGCAAGGATGTCATCAATCGAACTCCGCTGCTGAAACAGGCCAATCAAAATTGCGGCAAAATGAGGTGATTTATTGATTATCTACTGCACTTCGCCACGCAATGTGCCTTGTCACCCCGACGGAAGGCCCGCGACCGAAATATTGCGGCTCTGTACAGTGCAAGATAACAGAACACCATGGGCAAGACCATGCCGGCCGCGCCACAGAGTCGCGCTGGCGAGGGGGGTACCTCGGAGGGTGGTGGCTCGTCCCCCAAGGGAGGAATGAGCCGGGAAGCTGATGCCTCGTCGCTGCCGTCGGGCTGAGCAATGTCACAGACATCGCCTATGCCGTTCCCGTTGGTGTCGGCCTGGTTCAGGTTCCATTCCAGCGGGCAGTTATCGCTAATGTCGGGGTGGCCGTCGCCGTCGGAATCAGTCCCGGCCCTTTGCCCGATGTAGAAGCGGAAGCCAAGAAAAGGATTGGCCGTGCCGGCGAACAGGCCATAGGGCATGGAAACGAAGTCCCGCAGCCCGTAGCTGAATTCATCATTGAAGCCCGTACGAGTTACGCGGGTCCAGGCGATTCCATTCGTCGTGGCCCAGAGATCGAATCCGCCCTCGATCACGGTGATGATTTCAGCGACCTGTGGCCCCACCTGCTCGACGAAGTCGGCAAGAGCGGGGTGCTCTTCGACGGCAATGCTGTCGGCATATTGGGCAAAGACGGCCGTGTCGAGCGTGGATACATAAAGAACGCCGTCGTGAACGACCATGCGCCACATGTAGTTGGTGAATCCATTACGAAAACCGGCACTGATTCCCGAAACCGGGACGCGATACCCATCGGGCGTCGGGCGATCGTCGCCGACGACCAACTCCCAGGAGTCGTCGGCATTGACACGGATGATTTCGGCCGGAGGAGGCCTGAAATCCGGGTCCAGGGCGATCGATCCAAAGAAGACCCCCGTGCCCACGTACAGTTGGTCCTTATGTGCGGCCAAGCTGACAACGCTCTGATTCAGTTCGCCGCGATAGGCGCCATCCGCCAGCACCTTGTGATAGATATAAGGTGGATTCCCTTTCGCGAGAGTCTTGAGCAACTGGAATCCGTGGCTCCCGGAGTATGTGCCGATATACAGGTAGCCCTTAAATACGGCCATTTCAAAACCGGCCTGGATTGCGGGATCACCAAAGGTCGAATTTGCCACGCCGAAAAACCCATCGCGCGGATCGCGAAGTTCGAGCAGGCCCGGGTCCGAAGCGTTTGGTGACCGGGTAATTGCGAACAGGCGTCCGTCGTATACGGCCATGGCCCGGAAGGATGTGAATCTCGCGGTTGCCGAAACGTTTATGGGCACTTGTTCAAAATGCCGTCCGTCGGTGCTACGCAGTATGGCCGCTTTCAGATTTCCGGGCATTCTCGGAGACACCATCGTCGAAACGTACAGCGCATCGGTGCCGTCAGGCTCGCGGAAGACGACCATTGAGCGGTATCCGTGATCGCGAGCGACGTCGACGCGCCTGCCGTCCGACAGGAGAATCTCGATGGTGGGCGAAGTGTACGCGATTTCAATTTGCCGGGTGCGATGGTCATAGGTGAAAATCCTCGCCCGCATGTCCATGTCGAGAAGGTCTGGTTCGCAATACACCGGAATTTCCGGGCGCTCGCCGGAAGAAAACACAGTCTGAAGCGGGGCCGCGCATAGAAAGTTGCGGTTTGAGCCGATATAGATTTTGCCATTGAAGTGGGCCATGGACCAGGCATAGCTGTTCTGCCGATCGCCGAATCCGGACTCGCCGATGCGGTGAAATTCGGAATCCCGTAGCGGTTGGGCGACGGCCGTCGCTGTTGGGAACCATGCCAATAAAATGGTAAGCAGATTTCGCACGCGATGAGTATTTCGGGCGCCCGCGATAGCCCTGAGCCGGGGACTCATGCCGCGAGAGCAACCCTTGGTTCTTGATGTAGGATTCCGCCCATGCATACGCTTCAATCCCGTCTTGCGCCGTTCGCCGTGTTTAGAGCCGAATCGGCCTTGAGGATTCTAGCGCGTGATTGTGCAATTCTCTTAGATGTGTGCGGGTTCGATAACGTTTGGATAGGGGGGGCGGTCCGAGAATTCGGGCGACGGACAATTGAAACTCAAGAACCGCCGCCGATCGGCGAATAGTCGGCGATCATTCCATCTGCTCAGAAGGACAAGTTGGGTTTGTCAGCGCGAGGCGTCTTTCTAATCCTGCCGGATGTATCCAGCCGGATCACGCAGGAATGGGGTCACGTGTTCGAGGAATTGCTCGGAAGACTGCAACAGAAAGAAATGGCCGACATCCTTGACGATTTCGCCGTGGCAATTGGGCAGCGCCTTGTTGAGATAGGGAGCAACCTCGCGGAAGGGAGATCGATCGCCGTACAGGCAAAGCACCGGAGGACGGATTTCGACAAGCCGCACTTCGGTTAACCCGGCCGGGTCGCGGAAATCCGCGCCGACTGTCGTATCGCGAAGCAATCGCCGAAACCGCGGCGTATCGCGCGAGCCGCCGCGGCGCATGCCAAACTGGACGGGAATGCTTGCGCTGCGTTCGAGTACGGCATCAACGCCCTTTGCGTCGGCTTCGGCAAACCACTCCGGTGTGATCCCCAGACCGGGAAGCTCCTCCTTCCATTGGTTCCAGCCGAACCAGTCGTCAA
>JBGTDB010000331.1:0-7662 GCA_041748515.1 Phycisphaerae bacterium | reverse complement strand
CCGGCTGCTGCACAATCGCCCGGCGATCCGAACCAAGAAACGATTGATGGTCGTCTGGCGTTTTCAAAGCCCCGAAAAGCGCCTCTCGCGTAACCGCTGCCACCGCGCCGTCGTGATAGTAGAAGGGTTCGAGATCCTGTCGCCGGTAGATGCTGTTGGTGCGAAACTGGCGCATTCGGTCGTCGTCAAGGCGATGAATCCAGTCGGGATGCTGCTTGCTGACCGGGGCGACGCTACGAACCGAGTCAGCGCCCGTGAGAGTCAAGTGCTCAATCGCCCGATCGATCAGGCCATTCGCCCGGACGGGAATGTTTCCATAGAGGAGGACGATGTCGTCCACGCGCCGTCCGTGGCGCGACTCCCAGGTTTCGACCGCGTGCCGGGCGGCCGAATCCACCGTGGCCGTATCACTCGCCAGCGCCGCCGGTCGATCCACGATTTCAATGCCCGCCTCTTCCGCGATTCGTTTGGCAGGCTCCGAATCGGTTGAAAACACTACCGCCGTCAGCCGCGTCGCCGCCGCAGCATGATCGAACGTGTAGGCGATGACCGGCCGGCCAAGCAGATCGCGAACGCACTTATCCGGCAGTCCCTTGCTGCCCGCCCGTGCCATGATGATTCCGAGGACTTCCATTCCAATCTCTTATCGGCCGCAATTGTGCGGGCATGTGACCCGGCTCTGCCTGGCGCGGCCACCGTGGGATGCCTTTCCATGCGGGTAGGGCGTGATGCGAGTCGCATCGGGATGGGACGACCGCTACACGATCAACGAAACGACCGCGACGACGATGGACGTGGCCAGGGAGGCAATGGCGACCCAGCCAAGGGCCTGTTTTATGCCGGGGCTGATCCAATCGAACGGGCGGTTGATCGTTTCGAGGGCGTTGACCGCACGATCCGCCGCGTCCGCCGCGGCTGTATGAATCTTCTCTTTGATCCCCGGCGCATGGCTTTTAAATGAAATGTCCGGCTCGGCGGCCGCATCGAAACGCCGTTGGGCGGTCTGAAGTCGTTGTAACGGCTTGGGCGTGCTACCGACGATGCCCGGGGGGGCTGCATTCTGCGGCACAGGCGCTTGATCCGTCGCGGTCTGAGATTTCGCACAGTCGATCGGAGAGCCTGTATCGGCATTCTCTGAGGCTATCTCCGGAGCCGCCAACTCCGATCCCTGCATCGCGGTGATGAATTGCTTTTCCTCGGCATCGGGTTCTGGCGAAGTCGCCGCCTCGATATCCGCCCATTCGGATGGGGCCGGCTTGGGTGGACTCTCTTGCGAAGCCTCGGATGGCGGGGCCGATGCAACTGACGCGCTGGCCGGCGGCTCCGTGAATTCCGCCATGAAATCAGGAACCGGCGGCGGGGCCTTCTTCGGCTTCTCGGAGATGGGTTGCCCCATTGGGGCGGGCGATACCTGAGTCGCGGTCTCTCCGGCCAATCGTTCGACATCAGCGAGTTGCGAGTCCAGTTCGGATTCCTTTGACTTTTCCGAGTTCACAATGTCCAGATCGTTGATCGGCCGTTGGGCCCTCGACGTAGCGCCTTGCTCAGCCGTTCCGACTTCTTCGGCCAGTTCGGACGCCATGTCCGCCGCCGCGGCTATGGCCTCGTCGAGACTGCGATCCTGTGTCGCATCCTTGGAATCGGGCTTGGGTTTGCCTCGGCCGGCGCCCGGTGCGTCGAATTCGTTCATGTTGGCAGAAGTTCTCCCGCGAGAGTTTCTACGGACATATTCCTGGCGATTACATCCTGTAGGGATTCATCGACCGACGGCATACACCCCATAATCTACCAATGAGTGCCCGGAACCCGATGTCATTTCGACGCGTCCGCCTGATTGTTTGGAAAACCGCGAGCGCGGATTCTCACCGAAATTCAGGCTCTTTTATCGGTCCGGCCCACAACGGGCGGCTTGCTCACTCGACGGAGTCCACGATAATCGCCCGCCATGTCGCGAATTCGACTCTACGCGCCTGATCTGAATGTAAACGTGCTCTCGCCGGAGGAATCGCACCATGCGGCCGGCGTGATGCGGTGTCGCAAGGGAGACGCGGTTGTGCTCTTTGACGGAGTCGGGCGCGAGGCCCTCGCCGAGATTGTCGACGTAAACGCGCGGCGGGTTACGGTGAAGATCGGGGAAGTTTCCGAGCATTCCTTTGATTGCACGTTCCGCCTGACTCTTGCCGTGTCGATGGGAAAGGCCCATCGACAGAGCTACCTCGTGGAGAAATGCACCGAGCTGGGCGTTGCAGCGATCTGGCCAATGATTACTGACCGCAGCGTTACCCATCCGGGCGATGCCGCGGTCGACAAGTGGCAGCGCCGAGCCATCGAGGCGGCCAAGCAATCGGGGCGGCGCTGGGTGCCGCGCGTCGAAACGCCGCAATTGTTCGCCGAGGCGCTGGGCCGAATTGCGGAATTCTCCGCCGCCGCAATCGCCAATCGTGAAGCATCCGCGATGCCCTGGTTGTCCTTTCTGGATCGCCAACCACCCGGTTGTTCGCTGCTAGCGATGATCGGCCCCGAAGGCGGCTGGACCGATCAGGAGCGGGATCATGCAATGCAGGCCGGCGCGCAAGCCGTTTCCCTATCGCTCACGATCCTTCGCACGGAGACCGCGGCCGTGACCCTGTGCGCGGGCGCGGCGCTCCAAACGGCCCAATAACGACCGGACAACGTCCAATTAGCATTCGACTCTTTACACGGGCATTACCAATTAGAACCGGCCGACCATAAGCACTGCCAAGCTCCAATTGCAAGTTCGTACAGTTACACAACTAAATCGCGAGTTCCGATAATAAACGTGCTCCCCGGCTTCGGTTCTAATTCTCGACTTGCTATAGGCAAGAGCGACGATCTTGTGGTACTATTAAGTCTTCTGAACTGGGGGCTTCTTCGGACATATAAAGAGATGAATTCCATGCACGTACTCGTGGATGCGAGGCGCAAGTTTGCATTTGCTGGATTGGGCACCCTTCTCGGCGGCGCAATCCCCATGCTCATGACATTCTGCCTGATCGGCTCTACGGAATCGTCCGCGCCGAGCTCGGGAGGTGATCGCGTTTCCGCCGGACAAGCCATTGCGCCGGATGTCAGGGATGACGCATACTTGGACTCCGTGGCGGCGGTGCCCGTCGGCTCGAGGCACATGCTGGTAAGCAGCTTTGCCTGTTCGATTCCCGACTGCAATTACGAAAACGCCGTGCTGCGCTACGACGCACAAACGCGGGCGTTTTCGGGTGTTCATATACCAAATATCGAAGGACCGTACGGCTTGGCGATTAATCCGCGCACGGGGCGGCTTCTGGTGGTCAGCCGCACGCGGTCTGAAGTCACCGAGCATGACCCGCGCACAGGTGATCTTCTGCGCACGCTTATTCCTTCCGGATCCGGCGGGCTACGCGCTCCCCAGGGGATTGTGTTTTCTCCACAGGGTACGCTGCTGGTCACCAGCATTCCGATTGTCGGCTCGCAGAATTCAGTGAATGGCATATTGGAGTTCGACCCGGACACGGGACAGTTCCTGCGCGTGTTTATCAATGGCGGAACAATCAACCCGTTGTTTCCGGAGGACTGCGGCCAGCCGAGGTGCATTCGTGGGGCCAACGGCCTGGCCTATGGGCCCAACGGCCGGCTATACGTCACCAGCGGCGTCAACAACCAGGTCTTGGAATTCAACGGGACGACCGGGGCTTATATGAATTATTTTAATGCCAACGAACTGGTCAGCCCCGTCGGCATCGCGATTCGCACCGGAACGCTAAAGAACGGATATCTGGTGGTGACGTCTTCCTGGGACGACCCTAACCAGGCAAATGATTTCCAGAAAGTCGTCGAGTTTAACATTAATTCTCCGGGCATTTTGTCATCGGCGGTTATTCTGCTTTCCGGGGTGATCGATCCGGGGCCGCTTGGCTTTTATAACGACGGATCGGTGACTTGCGCGAATGTTCAGGCATCATGCTTATTGGTGGGTGAACGTCTATCCGCACTGAGCGTGTTTAACAACGATCGGGTTCAAGTTCGCAACGGCGTAAACATGGCCCTTTTCCCCGGGCCGTTCACGTATCCGACGCCGACGGATGCGAATCTCCATGTGCCGACGGCGATGCTGGGCATCGCGTACGACTTTGCGAGCTGCGATTATGACGGCAACGGCTCCGTAACGCTTCGCGATCTCGGCTGGCTTCAGAACTGTCTGACCATGACCCCGCCGACCGCGGCGTGTCTTTCGGCCTTTGACGACGATCTGACGGGCTCGCTTAGCCTTCGCGATCGGCAGGTGTGTCTATCGCGTGTTTCCGGCGTTCCGTATCCTTGTACGAATTCGAACCAATGCAACGACGGAAACCCGTGTACGACCGATGTCTGCTCGGGCGGCTTCTGCCAGTTCCAGGTTCGCCCGGACGGCACGACCTGCGCGGACAACTTTTTTTGCGATGGCCAGGAAGTCTGTCGCGGCGGCGTGTGCAGCGGAGTCCCGCCTTGTCTTTCGGCGGCCTACTGCGACGAAGCCAACGATCGATGCCGTCCGTGCATCGTCAATGCCGAGTGCAACGACAACAACGTCTGCACGGCCGACGTCTGCGATCTTAATCTGGGCTGCGTTCACACGGCGATTTCCGGGCCGTGTGAGAACGGAAATGCCTGCACGGTCAACGATTTCTGTTCGGCGGGCGAGTGCCAAGCGGGCCCGCCGCGCAATTGCAACGATAACAACGTCTGCACCAACGACAGTTGCGACCCCGTTGACGGCTGCCGCTACATTCACAATTTGAATCCATGCAATGACGGCAGCGTGTGTACGTTCAACGATTTCTGTCTGCTGGGCACCTGCCGCGGCGGCGAGTCGATCAACTGTGACGACGGAAACTTCTGCACGATCAACTTCTGCGATCCGGTGCTGGGCTGCCGCACGGCCAATCGCGTCGGCGAATGCGACGATCAGGATCCATGCACTGGCGAGGACACGTGCCTCGGCGGTCAATGCATCGGCTTGGGAGACGGTTGCGACGATGATGATCCTTGCACGATTGACTCCTGTATGGATGGTGAGTGCGTGCATACGCCGAGTGATGCTTCGTGTGATGACGGACTGTTTTGCAACGGAACGGAGTCGTGCGATCCCGTTTTGGGGTGCGTATCGTCCGGCAATCCATGCACGGGCGGACCGGTGTGCCAGAACACCTGCGTCGAGGCCACGCAAAGCTGCATGTCCCCCCTGGGTACGCCGTGTCCGTCAGACGGCATTCCCTGCACAGACGACGTCTGCGACGGCAGCGGATCCTGCGGTGTACCTAACCACAACGCGTGCGACGACGGAAACGCCTGCACCGTGAACAGTTGCAATCCGTCCACCGGATGCCAGTTTAACCCCGTGGCCTGCGGGCCGTCCGACGGCTGCTGCCCGCCGGGATGTTCGTCCGGCAGCGATCCGGATTGCGCGGCCGGACCCGTATGCGGCAACGACATCTGCGAAATCGGCGGCGGCGAGGATTGTCAGAACTGTTCGTCGGACTGTAACAGTGTCACCAGCGGACCCATGGAGAACCGCTACTGCTGCGGCGACAACGTGGATTGTGGCGATTCACGCTGCACGGGCAACGGCAATACCTGCCAGCCATAGTCTGGTCCGAAACCCATCGATGGTAGTTTGAAAGAACGATGACGCGTTCCTTGGTAGTCTGTCAGGCGTGACTGTCAGAGCTGCCGCCTGCGCAGTAGCTTCCGTCAATTGAACTAATTGATTCTTTCCGTTCGCCGTTTATGCGCCGCGATGACATCTCTTGAACCGGGGACGCAATCCTTGTGCATCGGCAAATCACAGGAAGAAAAAGCCGAGCATGGCGGCCAGAGTCAATCCTCGTACGGCGCAGGCTCATGGTGAGTTGCGGATTTCGCAGGAATTCGTGGGTGCGCACATAGCACATTCCACCGCGCATGGTACGTCAAGGGGCAAGGTTTACATCAGCAATTCCTTAAAGGCGGAGCCGAGAAGACGAGTTCGCGCGAATCCCGGGTAAATCGGTTAGAATCCGCGCGTGCGACTATATCGCGAAATCCGATGCTTTATTTCCCCGCGGGCGCAACTATCGCAACGCGATTGGCAGAGACCGCGAAACTCCTGGGCGGGGACGAACTTGGCGGACGTCTACGGGCTGTTCTGGCGGTTGGCGGTCGTCGTAGAGGGTCCGGCCGATCCGACGACCGGTTACCTTTGCGACATCAAACATCTTGACGGTCTGCTGCGCGGACCGGTTGCCGGCAGCCTTCAGAAATGCTTGGGAGAATCGCCGGACTTCGGCCTGGCGGCCGTGGCCCGTGGGCTACAACGTTGTTGGGGGCTGTCGGACGAGGATTGCCCGTGGCCTGCTAGGCCCGTTCGGTTCGAAGTTGGCGTTTCGCCTTTCACTTGCCTTTTTGTTGAAGCGGAGAATGAGAACATGGTCAAACTGACTCAATCTTTCGAGTTTTCGGCGGCCCATCGACTGGCCTGTGTGGGGCTCAGCGACGACGAGAACCGCAAGCTCTTTGGCAAGTGCAGCAACTCGCAGGGGCATGGGCATAATTATGTTCTGGAGGTGACCGTCGCGGGCGTTCCGGCCGACGGGCGTGGAACGGTGACGGACCTTGCCCGATTGGATCGCATTGTTCGCGAGCGGGTCATAGAACCCTTTGACCACCGCAATCTGAACGCCGAGTGCCCCGAGTTTGCCACGCTGAACCCGACGGTTGAAAACATCGCTCAGGTTATATGGAGGCGCTTGAGCGACGCAATGGAACCGGGATTATTATCCGGCGTTCGCGTATGGGAAACACCGAAGACCTACGCCGAGTATACAGGTGAATAGCATGAAAGCCCTTTCGACCATGCGTCTGGAGCCCAAATGGAGTGGAGAACGAATCAAGGCTCGTGCCGGATTTACGCAGAGTGTAGGTTTGGTTCAGGCGGTAAAGAGCGATAACCCCTGCGTAGAGGCCTTCTGATTCCGCCCCAATTCGCTTCAACGCCCAATAAACAAGCACTTCCAATTCAGATTGTAGATTTATAGATAGTGCGAACCATTTGGGCATCGGTCTCCGACGCCCGGCCGGGGCCTTCAGAGGCGCCGCCGACCAGCGCTTGTGCGCGCACGTTGGTACGCAATTCCCAGGCAATGGGTGCGCTTATGGAACGAAAGGTGCTGCCATCCGTCAGTAGCGCCTTTGCGCGCTTTGCCTGGCGGACGGTGGTCATCCTTTTGATCTTCGCGTTCGGCGTCTTTGGTTTCGCCACGCATCGACTGGTCAAGTCGCATGAGGAACAACACCTTTCGTCGCAAACACTTCTCTGTGCCTCGATGATCCGATCAGCCGACCCGAGTGAGTTTAGACGGGTTGCCTCCGCGCTTCAGGTTCACAGCCGCGGATTCGTGGCAATTGCCGTTCTTGACGAGTCGGATGAACTGAGCGGCGTGTTTCCCGAAACTCCGAGGCATCGGGCCGCGGCGATCGCAACTCTCGCCCCGGCGAGTGCTGATGCACGCCCCGTCTCCATGGCAACCGACCGGCGTAAATCCATGATGGCCATTCCCATGCCGGTGCAGGAAAGCTGTCTGTCGCAAAAGAGAGTATTCGCCATCTTCGACGCAGATTCGCACGTTCGCGGCCTCGTCGCACTGCTCG
>JBGTDB010000330.1:0-4760 GCA_041748515.1 Phycisphaerae bacterium | reverse complement strand
TCAGCGTCCCCATTGTAGATTGGGGCCCTGGAACCGTCAACTTTGAGCGATCCAACGGCGTATTCCTTTCAGCCGGCGACTTCGCCGAGCGGGAACAGGCAAAACTCGGCACAAACGGGCTTCAGTGAACATCTGTCACGTCATTACCAGGCTGATCGTCGGCGGTGCCCAGGAGAACACCATTCTCACCTGTCGCGGGCTGGTCGATCGCGGCCACCGTGTCACGCTGGTCGCCGGACCAGAGACAGGGCCGGAAGGGTCGCTCTGGGAACAGGCGGCGCAAAGCAAGTGCGAAATCCATCGGCTCGACGCTATGCGACGCGCCGCCCGCCCCATCCGGGATCTAGGTGCCAGGCGGGAGCTGGTTCGGCTTTTCAAACGGTTGAGGCCCGAAATCGTACACACCCATAGCAGCAAGGCCGGCATCCTGGGGCGCTGGGCGGCAAGGACGGCCGGCGTTCCGATTATCATCCACACCATTCACGGCATGAGCTTCAATCGCACTCAGCCGCTCCATATGCGAATCTTGTTTCGTGCGTTGGAAAGGCGCGCAGCCCAACAGACGACCGCCTTCATATCCGTCGCCGACGCGATGACCGAACAGGCAGTCGCTGCCGGACTCGCCCCGCGAAGCCGCTTCGTCACGATTCGATCCGGATTGGAAACCGACCGCTTCTCGCCAAGGCCGGACCTGCGCCGGTTGTTTCGTCGCGAGTGGGGCGCACAAGAAACTGACGTCGTGGTGGGAACGATCGCCCGGCTCTACTCGAATAAGGGATACGACGAAATCATCCAGGCCATGCCGCAAATGCTCAACCGCTGCCCGAACCTGCGACTTGTTTGGATCGGAGATGGAAAACACCGAGCTTCCTACGAACGAGGTCTTGAAGCGATTGGCGCTCGCGATCGTGTCACTTTTCTCGGCCTGCTCTCGCCCGAAGAAGTCGGCCGTGCGATCAATGGCTTTGATATACTATTGCACGCATCTCGTTGGGAGGGCCTGCCGCGGGCCTTGGTTCAAGGTTTGCTCACCGAAATCCCGGCCGTCAGCTTCGACAACGATGGGGCGCCGGAAGTCGTAATTCCAAACAAGACCGGCGTCCTAGTGCCGCACGGCGACATTGCCGGGCTGGCCGGCGCGGTTTGCACCCTCGCCAATGATCCCGAGCTACGGCACAGGCTCGGGGCCGAAGGGCGTAGGCGCTGCCTGGCCGAGTTTGATTGGCGATGCATGGTTGAACAGATTGAGGCCCTTTACGTCCGAGTAAACTCAGTCGCATCGCAACGAATGGATGATTTTGCTACAGGACCCTTACTCTGACCAAATCGAGGCGCAAAAATTGCGTCAAGTTATCAGATTCCACTTGTCGAAACTCTCTAAAGGTCGTAAACTACCCATATTAACCATCCTCGTCGGAGAGGGAGGAAGTTGGCGGGCGGTCAAGCCGACGTTACGGGTATCGCTATTCCTTCAGGAGGACTCATGGCGCGTAGAGAGATAACCATCGAAGAAATGTGGAAGAGTTACCTCAAATCTCGTTCCGTCAACATGCGTAATAAAATCGTCGTACATTACGCTCCCCTGGTGCATGCCCACGCGGCGCGTCTTTCGCGCAAGCTGCCGGCTCAGGTGTCCTACGACGAGATTTGCAGCGCGGCCTTCGACGGACTGATTGAGGCCGTGGAAGCTTACGACCCGGAGAGGAAGGCAAAATTCGAGACGTTCTGTCAGCAGCGCATCGCCGGCGCGGTCATGGACTGGCTGCGCAGCCTCGATCCGCAAAGCCGCACCGTCCGCACGTTCGAAAAGCGCCGCACCATGGTTTTCGAGGCCCTCGGCAGTGATGACGAGCAGGCCCCGTCGCAGGAAGAACTCGCCCGGCGCATGGACATGAGCGTCGATCGGTACGATTACCTGTGCCGCCTTTCTCAGCTCGGCAAGGAGGTTCATTTCAGCGCCATGGAGCCTTCGGACGAACACCGCGAAACAGGGTCGTCCCAAACCTGGGACATGCGCGACAAACGCGGCGACGACCCGGCCGTCCGCATTTCGCGCCAGCTACTGACCGAGTACCTCACCAAGGGCCTCGCCCGCGAAGAACGCCTCGTCCTGGTTCTCTACTACTTCGAAGAAATGACGATGGCCGAAATTGGCAGCGTTCTGAACCTTTCCGAATCGCGGGTCAGTCAGATCCACAAGGAAATCCTCGAGCGCCTTCGGTCCCGGTTCCGCGGGCTGCTGGCCGAAGAACTCGTCGCTTAGCAAGCCAAATAGAGTGGTGTCGCACGGACGAGAATTCGAAGTCGCGTAAGGCGGCTTTGAATTCTCGTTTGTTTTGGCACTCCATCGCCCTTGTCCCGGCCGCCGGGCGCGCATACGATCGCGCCCATGCACCGCAACATTCGGTTGGTGGTCGCCTATGACGGCACGGACTTTCACGGTTGGCAGACGCAGCCGGGTTTGCGTACCGTTCAGGGGCTCATCGAGCAGGCCCTTCGCCGAGTCGTTCGACACCAGGTAGATCTGATCGGTAGCGGACGCACCGACGCCGGCGTTCACGCCCTCGGCCACGTCAGTAACTTCAAGACCACCTGCGAATTGCCCGTGGACAAGTTGCGGCACGCCATCGGTTCGCGGCTGCCCAAGGACGTTTCCATCGTCGAAGTTCGCGACGTTCACCCCGATTTTCACGCCACTCGAAGCGCTCTGTGCAAGCTCTATCGCTATCGCGTCTTCAATGCCCACCGCCGCCCGGTGGAGTGCCTCGTCCAGCGATACGTCTACCATTTCTGGGAGCCGATCGAATTGCCCGCCATGCAGGCCGCGGCCGCACACCTGATCGGCACCAAGGATTTCACCTCCATGACCCCGGCCGGCACGACGCGCGAGTCGATGGTGCGAACCGTGCTGCGTTGTGATCTCGAGCGGCACGGCGACGAAGTCTACATCGATGTCGAGGGAACCGGATTTCTCTGGAAACAGGTACGAAACATGGTGGGCACGCTGCTGGCGGTCGGCCGGGGCCGGTGGCCGCCTGAATACGTCGCCCAAATCCTGGATCGTCGCGATCGGACCGCTGCCGGCCCCACCGCCCCGGCTCAAGGCCTCTGCCTGCAATGGGTGCGCTATCCGCCGGAACTGCTCGAACCCGGGCCGCTCGGTTTTGGCGAGTTGGACAAGAAAAGCACAGATGCGTCCGGCGAAATAAGCAACAGAACCGACGACGCTACGCCGAATTGAAAACCGCTTAATCAGAAATGGCGAGTCTTAGATCGAAACACTTCGTCCCCGGCACCGGATGATAAGAATACGGCGGGCATTCGACGAATCCAAATGATCGGTAAAGGCCAACGGCCGCTACCATCGTGTCCAGCGTGTCAAGGTACATGCGGGCGTAACCTGCGGCACGCCCTTCTTCAAGAAGCCGCTTTACGAGCAGGCGACCGGTGCCCCGGCCCTGATACGCCGGCTTCACATAAAGCCGTTTCATCTCGCAGACGCCATCGGCCAGCCTGCGAAAAGCGCCGCACCCGACAAACTCGCCGTCATCCCGCGCGAGCAACAATCGGCCCGCGGGCGGCGCATAACCGCCGGGCAACTCAGCCAGTTCGCGATCGAATCCCTGAAAGCAAAGGTCGAACCCCAGCGAGCTCGCGTACTCCAGGAAGAGCGATCGGGCATGCCCGATGTGCTCCGCGATATGACCCTCAATGATGTCGATCATGGCGTGATTGCCGGAGGAGGGAATCGAACCCTCACCCTGTTGCCAGGACGGGATTTTGAATCCCGCGCGTCTGCCAGTTCCGCCACTCCGGCTTGGCTGTTTTACCCGCTGCGGACTCTTCACAACGGTTTGCGGCCACGAGCAATAAGTACGAAAAACCGCTCGGTGCGAAATTGTATGCCGCAAGAGACGGCGCACAACCGGTCGAGCCCCTCTCGCGACAGACGAGCAGTGCCGCCCGAAAGGAGGGCCTTCAACAAGGGCACAATGCCCAACGGCCGGCGACATCCACGCGGCATTTCGCGGGTTGGACGCCCGAATCACGGCCATCTGCGCTCAAGAAAACTGGACTGGGTATGCGCCGTTTCAGTTCCCGGCCGCCGATCAGGCCGTGACATATCCCCGAACGGCCCCCCTTTTAACAGTCTTCTGTTTCCTTGCGACGGACCGATTCCTCCGTTACGATTCCCCCACCTCGAACAGGAGCCGAGGAAGATTGCTGCCAGGTCGGACGCCCGACTTGCCCCGCCAGACTGATCTCAATTGAATCTTCCCGGACAGCATGGGCTTGGAAAGGAGCAGGATCAATGTTGCGCGGCATCAAGGCTTTGGTCATTCTATCGATCGCATCGACCTCGTCGTTGGGGGGACCGATCACCGTCCCGAATTTCTCATTCGAGTCGCCACCCGTGACCCGCGATGAAGAGAATCCGTTCGGCGCGCTCCCTTACATCGACGATTGGGATGAGACGGAAGTCGGTTCACACGATGAATTCGACCAGAATACGGGCGTGTTTCTTAACACCGAGCCTGAAGAAGCTGATCACATCACCAACGCCCATCTCGATCGCCTTGCCTTCTTAAGCTCGTTGATCGGCAACGACATTCGCCAGGAGCTTGAGGCCATTTTTCTGCCGAGACATTCCTACAGCCTCACGGTTGCGGTCGGCAAAAGTAACACATTCCCCGTCGGGGCGGATGAGGAACTTGAAATCGCGCTGTTCTATTTTGACGGCGGCGTCGAGCAGGTGATCG
>JBGTDB010000329.1:0-10013 GCA_041748515.1 Phycisphaerae bacterium | reverse complement strand
GGCGGTGATCGCCGCCTTGGCCCTGACCGCCGCACTTGCGGCCGCCCCGGTCACGCCCCTGACCACGGTTCGGTATGCCACGGGGTTTACCGCCCCGGTCTATGTGACGCATTTGCCGGGTGACTACGATCGGCTGTTTGTCGTCCAGCAGGGCGGGCAGATTCGCATTATCAAAAACGGGACGGTTCTGGGGACCAATTTCCTGAATATTGCCGCGAAGGTGAGCAGCACTGGGGAACGCGGCCTGCTGGGCCTGGCCTTCCATCCGGATTACAACGCCAACGGCCAGTTCTTCGTCAACTACACCAACACATTGGGAAACACGGTTATCGCCCGATACAAGGTCTCCGCCAATCCGGACGTTGCCGACGCAGCGTCCGCACTGATTCTCATGACCATCGCCCAGCCATTTCCCAACCACAACGGCGGATGGATTGATTTCGGCCCGGACGGCTACTTGTACATTGCCAGCGGTGACGGCGGCGACGGCGGCGATCCCGGAAACCGGGCGCAGGACATAACCAATCAGCTCCTTGGGAAAATGCTGCGCATCGACGTGGACGGCGACGATTTTCCGGCTGACTCGACCAGGAATTACGCCATACCTCCGGACAATCCTTTCGTGGGCATCACCGGCGACGACGAAATCTGGGCCTACGGCCTGCGAAATCCGTGGCGGTGCAGTTTCGACCGGCTCACCCACGATCTCTACATCGCCGACGTCGGACAAAGCGCTCGAGAAGAGGTGAATTTCCAGCCGGCGTCCGACACCGGCGGGTTGAACTACGGCTGGCGGTGCATGGAAGGAACGAATTGTACGGGACTTTCCGGCTGCACCTGCAATGCACCGGCGCTGACGCTCCCCATTCACGAATATGCCCATCCCCTTTTTACCTCCAACTCAATCACCGGCGGATACGTTTATCGGGGATGCGCGATAAAGCACCTCCCCGGCTCTTATTTTTTCGCTGACTACGTGCGAAACCTGATCTGGTCGTTTCGCTACGACGGCGTCACCCTGACCGAGCTTGAAGAGCGAACCTCTGAACTCGTACCTGATATTGGAGTCCTAGCGAACATTTCGTCGTTCGGCGAAGACGCACACGGAGAAATGTATATCATTAATCGTGGCTCCGGTGCGATCTACAAGCTGATCGCGGATGAACCCCTTGTAGACTGCAACGGTAATGGCATCGCCGACGCTTGCGACATCGCCGCAGGCCATAGCCTGGATCTCAATTCCAACGGCGTCCCGGACGAGTGCGACCCCCCCGTCCCGGCAGTTTCCGAATGGGGACTCGTGGTCCTGACCCTACTCGTCTTCAGCGCGGGAACGATCATTCTGGCCTCCCGCCCCCGGGCGGAGCCGATCGCATAGCATCCCGAGGCAGAAGGCTCCGAATTCCGGGTGGCACCGCCGTCTCTGCGGTGAAGACTCGGGCGACCGGCACAGCCGGTTTGAACCGGGCGCTGCCCGGACGCCCGTGCCACACCTTTCACCGCAGGCCGCTAGCTAAGCCAACTGAATCGAGGCGCTGAAGACCGGGCCGACCCGAATGGTTCCGTCCGGTTCGCGCGCAACCTTCGGCCGCGTCAGGACTTGCGCGCCATACCCGTCCCCCCCTTGACACGAAAACGAGGACCGTCTTATATTCCGCGAAATAGGAGAACAAACGAATGATCGACGCAATAGACACTACCATACTGTCGATTCTTCATAATAACGCAAGAACGCCGAACGCCGACATCGCCCGTCAAGTCGGCATGGCCCCCTCGGCCGTCCTGGAGCGAATCCGCAAACTCGAGGATCGCGGCATCATTCAGGGCTATACGGCACGGATCGACCCCAAAGCCCTGGGCCTGACAACCCTCGCATTCATCCTTGTTCGCACCAAAGTCGGCTGCTGGCAGGGCGAAACGGGAGAGCGGCTCGCTACCCTCGGCGAGGTGGAAGAAGTCCACCACATCGCTGGCGAAGATTGCTTTCTCGTGAAGGTTCGCGTGAAGGACACCGACGACCTCGGAGCCATGCTGCGCGACCGATTCTCGAAGATCGAGACGATCGGCTCGACGCGGACCACCATCGTTCTGGACACGGTCAAGGAAAGCACGGGGATCTGTCCTACCGGCGAAGCCGGGTCTAAGCGGGCTGTGCCCACCGTCGATGCACCCCGAAAAACGTCCCGGAGGGCCTCATGAATACTCGCCCGACCGGCGTAGCCGGCTCAAACCGGGCCATGCCCGGCGGCGTTGCCCCCGCAAATCCCGCATCCATGGGGTTGGTCATCGCCGCGTTCGCGGCCATCTACGTCATTTGGGGTTCGACGTATCTGGCGATTCGAATTGCCGTCGAGACGCTTCCGCCTTTCTTGTTGGCGGGCGTTCGGCACCTTGTCGCAGGAGCCCTGATGTTTGCCGTCGTGTACCGCCGCTCCGGTGAGCAACCGACATGGCAGCAATGGCGCTCGGCGTTTGTCATTGGCGGACTTCTGCTTCTGGGCGGCAACGGCCTGGTCACCTGGGCCGAGCAGACCGTTCCCTCGTCCGTGGCCGCGCTTCTGGTCACCACTGTCCCGATCTGGATGGTTCTGCTTCACTGGATGCGGCGCGACGGGGCCAGGCCGACGCTTCCCGAATCGGCGGGCGTTATCCTTGGTTTCTCCGGCGTCGTACTGCTCATCGGCATTGGCGACCTGGGCGATGGCACGGCGCTCGATCGTTTCGGAGCGGCCGCGCTGGTGCTCGCGTCGCTCTCCTGGGCGTTCGGTTCACTTCATTCAAGGAGTGCCCCGCTGCCCAAATCTCCATGGCTGGCTACCTCGATGCAAATGCTTGGAGGCGGAACCTTACTTGCCGCTGTCGGTCTTCTTCGCGGGGAGGCGGCCTCATTTGAGATTTCAAACGTCTCCAGCGGGTCGCTAATTGCGCTGGCCTACCTGATCGGTTTCGGATCACTCATCGGATTCACCGCCTATTGCTGGCTGCTGCGAGTCAGCACGCCCGCCCGTGTCTCGACGTACGCCTTTGTGAATCCGGTGGTGGCCGTTTTTCTGGGTTGTACCATCGGGACTGAGCCGTTTAACCCGAGGTTTTTCATTGCCTCGTCCGTGATCATCGCGGCCGTCGCCATCATCGTGGCCACCCGGGCACGCCGGCCCGCTGTTCTGGTCCAAAGCCCAGAGCCCGACGTGCCATCTGAAATTCTTTCCGTGGACGCCATCGCTAACGACCCTGAAGTCACATCGGCCGAGCAAGAGCAAACTCCAATAGGACCGGTCGCGCCTAGGCCATGCAGTCCTTAACGCGGCGGCGATGGGCCGCAACCAAGACGGGGGCGGCTTGCCTGGCCGCGAGTGTCGAATGCTGAATGTCGAATGCTGAATGATGGACCCAGGAAGCAAACCAGGCCCAAGGGGGCAAACAAAGATGCGCTGAATGCGCATGTCCGACGCCGTAAGAAACTAACCAAGAGTCGAGGATCCCAATGTCCGAATCACCGACGGGCTCATTCTCCGAACGCACGCGCGTACGCCGCGTGGCTAGCCGCGGCGCTTACGACCGCGAAACCATTCACGCGATTCTTGACGAGGCCCTGGTCTGCCATGTGGGCATTGTCAGCGACGGGCAGCCATTTGTGATTCCGATGCTTCATGCCCGGATCGACGATCGGCTCTACGTCCACGGCTCGACAGGCAGCCGGCTCATGCGGCAGATCGGCGGCGGGAGCCCCGCCTGCATCACCGTCACGCTCCTTGACGGACTCGTGCTGGCCAGATCAGCCTTCCATCATTCGATGAACTATCGTTCGGTCGTCATTCTTGCTGGCGGCGAGGAAGTTCGCGATCGCGAGCGGAAATGGGATCTGCTGCACAAGCTGGTCGAGCGGGTCATCCCCGGCCGATGGCCTGACATCCGGCCGCCCAATGAAAACGAATTCAAGGCCACGTCGCTGGTCGGGTTTCCGCTGGATGAATCCTCGGCCAAGGTCCGCGTGGGCCCGCCGAAAGACGATGAGGAAGATTACGCCCTGCCAACCTGGGCGGGCGTCATCCCCCTATCGCTTAACGTCGGACCGCCTGTTCCCGACCCGCGTCTAAGAGTAGAGCTATCCGTACCGGGATATGTGACCGGCTATCGGCGGCCTTGGCAGGACCGGAAGAGAATTTGCGAATGCCGAAAGGCGAATTCAGCATTCGCAATTCGATATTCAGCGTTATTCCCTTCCCCTTTCACCCCTTGAGCCAGGGCATCCAGGATCGCACGGTATGTCCGGCGGCTTCGTAAGGCGTTTTCGCGTCGGCGGCGTGAAGGTCGTGGAAGCGAGAAGCGCCGTTTCGGTATTCCTCAATCCATTCCCGGGCGAAGGCGCCGCTGCGAACTTCGTCGAGGATCCGTTTCATTACCTGCCGGGTTTCGTCCGTAACGATGCGCGGCCCGCGGGTCAGGTCGCCGTACTCAGCCGTGTTGGATATGGCCGATCGCATGCCCGTCAGACCGCGGGCGTAAAGAAGATCGGCGATTTGCTTGAGCTCGTGAACGCACTCTAGATAGGCGAATTCCGGCTCGTACCCGGCTTCGACCAGAGTCTCGAACGCGGCCTTGGTCAGGGCGGTCACGCCGCCGCACAGCACGACCTGTTCGCCGAACAGGTCGGTTTCGGTTTCGGCCGCAAACGTGGTTTCGACGACGGCCGCGCGGGTGCTGCCGATGCCCGCCGCCCAGGCCAGGGCGGTTTGACTTGCGTTGCCGCTCGCATCCTGATGCACGGCCACCAGCGCGGGCAGGCCCTTTCCTTCCACATAAAGCGAGCGAAGCAACGTGCCTGGGCCTTTCGGCGCCACCATGACGACGTCCACTTCGGGCGGCGCGGTGATGAACCCAAAACGAATGTTGAATCCGTGGACGAAACCAAGCGTATTGCCGGGCGAAAGCGCCGGCGCGAGGTTATCGGCGTAGATGGCCCCGGCCGATTCGTCGGGCAGAGCCACAATGATCAAGTCGCCGTCGCGCGCCGCGTCGGAAATAGGGACCGGCTCAAAGCCGTCGCTACGAGCCATGTCGGCGCTCTTGCCCGGCCGCTGCCCGACAACCACAGAAACCCCCGAGTCGCGAAGATTCAAGGCATGGGCCCGCCCCTGGTTGCCATACCCGATGACGCACACCCGACTTTCACGGAGCCGGCCAACATCGGCATCAGATTCTCGATAAACGCTCAAAGCCATGTTGATGCTCCCCCACGCAAGTTTAGCGGGTGTTCGGGGATCGCCTAGGAGTGCGATTGTATCCAACCGATCGGCCCTGTGAAACGCTGTCTGTAAGCGACAAGGCCATCGTCGCATTGCGTTGCCGTGCCGGGCGGACATAATGCCCGATTCACTCGTTGCCGGGCGTATCAATTAGCGAGAATGACGTGAACAGCGAACAGCGCGATCATTTCAACGAGCTGGAGGCCGCGCTCGAGCAGCGCGATGACGCACAGCTTGCCGCGTTCGTTGAGAATGCGCGGGCGGCGGACATCGCCGAGTCGTTCAACCTGCTCGACGACGAAGACCGCTCCCGCATTTTATTCGCCCTTCCGCCACGCACAGCCGCCGAGGTTGTCAATCTGCTGGACGACGCGGTCCGCGGCGACGTCGTCGAGGAGATGGACACCGAGGCGCTCGTCGAGCTGGTGTCGAATCTTCCGCCGGACGATGCGGCGGACGTCCTCGCGGAATTAAGCGACGAACAGGCCGATCAGGTTCTCGAGCAGCTTAAGGCTGAGCAGTCCGAGCAAATCGAGGAGCTTCTCGAATACGGCGAAGAGACAGCCGGCGGCATCATGACGCCGGACGTCACCGCCGTCCCGGCGACGGCGACTGTTGCGGAGGCCGTCGAGCAGGTCCGGCAGGCCAAGACCGACGAGGATCTCCACGAAATTTTCGTCGTCGACGACGAACGGCGAATCATCGGGACGGTCCCGCTGCGCAGGCTCGTCACCAGCCGTTCGTCCGCGCGGCTGGCCGACCTTGCCGATCCGGATCCCGTCGTGGTGTCGGTCCACGACGATCAGGAAACGGTCGTGCAGGCCATTCGAAAATACGACGCGATGGAAGCGGCGGTGGTCGACACGAAGGGTCGGCTGGTGGGCCGGATTACGCACGACGACGTGCTGGATGTGGCCGCGGAGGAGGCCGAGGAAGACGTGCTGCGCATGGCCGGCACGGACGCGGCCGAGTTTGAAACCAGTTCTGTGTTTCGAGCCGCCAAGGTTCGACTGACATGGCTACTCCCATCCATGGTGGGAATGATGCTGACCGCCCATGTGCTGGGAATGAGCAAGACGGCCTTCAGCATCGCGCTCTTTGGCTCGCTGGTGCTGTTTGTTCCGTTAATCGGGGCCATCGGCGGCAACAGCGGCATTCAGACCGCGACGGTAATTGTGCGAGGCTTCGCCGTGGGAGACCTTGGCTCGACTCGGCTGTCACGGGCCATCGCGCGTGAAGGCCGGATTGCATTGGTCATGGCGCCGATTGCGGCGTTCACGGCGTGGGGGCTGACGACGGTCTCTCTTCCGATATTGGGGCAGTTGGAGGGTGTTACCACTAAGGAGCCGGAACCGCCCGGAGATTCGACCGCCAGTCCAAGGCACATCGCCATGGCCGTGGGTATTGCGATGTTTGCCGCCATCCTTGTTTCCGCGGCGCTGGGCATTGCCCTACCGTTTACGTTCCGGTGGCTGGGCGTTGATCCTGCGATTGCCTCCGGGCCGCTGGTGACTACGTTGAATGACATTATTTCTGTCAGCATTTACATGGTCGTTGCGATGCTTATCGCCCGCTGAGTCGACTTGGTTCCCATGGACCCGATCGCACAGAGCTTCGACGACGAGCGCTACATGCGGGTCGCCCTCGACGAGGCATTTGCCGCGGCCGAAGAAGGCGAAGTGCCCGTCGGTGCGGTTGTGGTCCAAGAGGGACGAATCATCGGACGTGGGCACAATCAACGCGAGACGCTGAACGATCCAACCGCCCACGCGGAAATGATCGCGATCACTGCCGCGGCAAGCGCGTTGCAAAGCTGGCGCCTTGAAGGCTGCACGCTTTACGTAACCCTTGAACCGTGCCCCATGTGCGCCGGGGCGATTGTTCAGGCCAGGATCGAGCGCTTGGTTTTCGGAGCCCTGGACCCCAAGGCCGGGGCGTGCGTTTCGCTTTATGAGATCCCATCGGATCGGCGATTGAATCACCGCTCGGAGATTGTGGGGCCGGTTTTATCGGGGGAATGTGGCCAGATCCTGCAAGATTTCTTCATCGAACAAAGAACCAAAGGAAAAAAATAACGGCAGCTGGATCATTGGCTCCCTTCCTCGAAAAAAACGTTTTTTTGCAAGCCCTCGGTCCAATTCTCGTCTAGCCACTATTAAGGCCTGCAAACTCGGGCGGTTTCGGGATGGAGTCAGTTATCGCCGATCTGAAAACTGGTCCATCATTCATCGAACGAGGGATCTTGCTTATGATGCCTGCTTCAACTCTATCGCTATCCATACCGGGTTACGACATAACCCGCAGAATTCACAACGGGGCACAGGGCGTCGTGTATGAAGCGACGCAGCGGGCCACGCGGCGCAAAGTGGCCATCAAAGTCATCTCCGACGGATCGCTGGCGTCGCCGAAGGCCCGGGCCCGGTTCCAACGAGAAATTCAGGTTCTCGCGCAGCTTCGACATCCAAACATCGTAACGATTCATGACAGCGGGACCGAGCTGGGCGCCTTCTTCTATGTGATGGATTTCATACACGGGGTGCGTCTCGATGAATACCTGGCAGCCCATAAGCTGCCGATCGGCGACCTGCTCAAACTGATCTCCCGAATCTGCGATGCGGTCGCTACGACCCACCGGCATGGCATCATTCATCGCGACCTCAAGCCCGGTAACATACTTGTGGATTCCAGGGGCGAACCGCACGTCGTGGATTTCGGACTGGCCAAGCCGATACTGGACGAGGGCTTGATTCCGCCGGGCGAGGCCGGGAAATCGGATGACGCGCCGGCCGGCAGAGTGGAATCCTCCGGCGCCGTACCTTCGGCGAGATTCGTCAGTACGACCGGCGAGTTTCTAGGTTCGGTGCCCTGGTCCAGCCCGGAACAGGTTGCCGGGGATCCCTCTCGAATCGACATGCGGACGGACGTATATTCACTCGGCGTCGTCTTGTATCAGATGCTGACCGGTCGATTTCCTTACGCCGTGGGCGGCCCCCTGCGCGAGGCGATGAACAACATCGCCCAGGCGGAACCCGTGCCCCCGCGTTCCATTCGCCCGAAGATCGATTCCGACGTCGAGACCATCGTGCTAAAGGCTTTGAGCAAGGATCCCGATCGGCGATATCAATCCGCCGGCGAGCTGGGTCTTGACATCAATCACTTTCTCGCGGGAGAACCGATCGCAGCCAAGCGAGACAGCACGCTTTACGTCCTCCGCAAGCGCATGAGCCGGCATCGTGGAGGACTCGCGGCGATTGCCGCGCTTGTATTTTTGACCGTGGGGTTCGGCGTTTCGATCCTTTCAATCAAGCGTCAGTCGCAGGCCGCGGAAAGGATCGCCGGCGAGATTCAATTGGCATTCATGGACCGGGCCTTGTCGATGGTGGACCCGGGAAACCCAGCAGTTCCAAGCGCGGAACCGCTTGAAACCATCGCCGCTCGCGTCGAAGCGGAGCTGGCGGCGTTTCCCACGATTCAGTGCCGTCTGATGGAGCGCATGGGCAACGTCTACCGTCGGCTTGGACTCTTCGATGCCGCGCTGCCTTACCTGCGAAAGTCACTCGAAATTCGACGTCGGGATCCAACGGAGAAACGCGAAGAGCTGGCATCGAGCCTGCACAGTCTGGCCGGTTTGGAATGGGATCTGGGCCAATATTCGGCGGCCGAAAGCCACTTTCGAGAGGCGTTGAGTATTCGTCGGGAAGTCTACGGCGACGGGCACCCACAGGTTGCAGAAAGCATGAACCACCTGGCCGCGTGCCTTTTGCATCAGGGCGATTTTTCAGGCGCCGAGGAGCTTTATCGACAAACGCTGAATCTGCACGTTCGGCTTCATGGCGAGCCTCATCCGGAGACGGCGGGCCTTTACAGCAACCTGGGCACGTGCCTCATGGAGACCGGGCAATACGCCGAAGCCGAGCAGCATTTCCGCCGGGCCCTCGGGGGACTGGCGGGCCTATCCGGCGAAGACGTCTTGCAGGGTCTGGAACGTCCGCAGTACTTCGCCCGGGTACAGACCAGCCTGGGTGCGTGCCTGGTCGAATTGGGAAAACTCGACGAAGCCGAGCCGCTCCTCCGCGAATCGCTTACGGCCAAGCGAGCGCTGCTGCGGCACAACCACCCTTCGATTGCCCTCAGTCTCCACTGGCTCGCCCGACTGTCGCTCGATCGCGGCGATCGGGCGGTGGCTGAAACGCTTGCCCGGGAGGCGTTGGCCGTCCGCGTCGCGACGCTGCCCGACCGGCACCCCTACATTGCCATCAGTCTGGCGATGCTCGGAGTGATCATGCTCGAACAGAATCGCAACGAGGAGGCCGGATTGCTGCTCGCCGAGGCCTACGCGATTCAGCGAGAGGTCTTGCCAAGGGACCACTGGCGGTTGGCCGTGACCGGCGTGGCGCTTGGCGCCTGCTTCACGGACGCCGATCGTCACGAGGAGGCCGAGTCGCTCCTGCTAAAGAACTTTGCGATTCTCGAGAGTGCTCGCGGCGAACAGGACCGCTACACCCAGAAGGCCATCGAACATCTGATCGCCCTTTACGAAGCACAGGGGAACTCTCAAATGGCCCATCAATATCGCGGCAGTCTTGTGCAGAATCGCAAGTAAGGCATCACTCGCGCCTCAGATGCGCCGCCCCAGAACCATGGTGGCACCGCAGAGAAGCAGGAGCCCCAGGTTCAAGACTCCCCATTCGCCAAGCGCCGGAATCGCGGGACCGGAAACGTAACTTTCTCCCAGGCACTCATCGTCAAGCAAGGCCGCGCCTTGAA